>CAYWDW010000086.1:0-6527 GCA_964457105.1 uncultured Heliobacteriaceae bacterium | reverse complement strand
GCGATGAAATTCCTGCTTCATCGCCAGGTTGATGCCTTCGCGCAGCGTAATCATCTGCCCGCCCGGTTTCGCGGTGTAAGCATCGGGCGATTCAGGAAAGACTTCAGCCGGAAAAACAAAGCGGGTCGCGGTTTCAGGATCAGGATTCGGCGCGGCCTCGCCCTGCTGACAGGCTTCGTTGATGAGGTCCTTGTTCTCTTCCTCGATGGTCAGGAGTTTGACCGGGTCCACCTGTTCGACTTCGAGCAGGTATTTTTTGAGCCGTTCGAGCGGATCCTTGCGGCGCGCTTCAGACAATTCTTCGTTGGTGCGATATTTCTTGTCATCGTCAGAGTTGCTGTGCGCAAAGATGCGCACGCAGGAAGCATGCACCAGCACCGGGCCGCCGGTCTGTTTGACGTGCCTGAGCGCGGCCTGCATCGCTGCCGCTGAATCGAACGGATTGGTGCCGTCGCAGTTGATGATTTTGAAATCCTTCAGCCCGCGATAATTGTCCGAGGTCAGCTCATTGGCGGTCTGCTCCGAGGTCGGCACCGAAATGCCGAAGCCATTGGCCTGCACGACAAAGATCACCGGCACCTGTTCGCGCGATGCGCCATTGAAGGCTTCGTAAACATAACCTTCAGAGCAGGACGATTCGCCCTGGCTGGAAAAGGCAATCGCGTCATCCTTGTAATATTTGATGGCGCGGGCCGTGCCGACAGCCTGCGAAGCGTGGTTGCCGGTGGCCGATGAAACGTTCTGAATCCTGATGGACGGCTTGGCAAAATGATTGCTCATATGCCGCCCGCCGCTCGCCACATCGTCGGCTTTTGACAGCCCGTTGAGGACGATTTCATACGGCGTGATACCGGCGGCCAGCGCCGTCAGCATGTCGCGGTAATAGGGAAAGAGGAAATCCTGATTGGGGCGAAACGAAAGTCCAAGAGCGAGTTGAATGCCATCGTGCCCGGCGTGCGAAGCGTGGTAGCTCCAGCCCATCGCCTTGCGAATGTAACCGCGCGCCCGGTCATCAAGCAGACGGCCCTGATGAATCAAACGATACCAGTCAAGCTGTGTCTCAACGGAAGCGTGATCCTTGCCGACAGTCAGCGGCTCACACTCCTGGACAGTAATCGAAGCTTCATTTTTCATCGGTAGATTCCTGGGATGTTGTGGATCAGGTTGATGTAAGCAGGCATTCTAGTGACCCGGCAGGCTTTTTGCAACCGGGGTTGAAATCATCTTCGTGGCGAAAAGATTGAAGTCAGACGGATTGAACTGAGGCGACGGATCGGATCTGATCCGCCTTAATCCGCCGCCTCCGTTCAATCCGTGTTCTATTCTCAGACCTTTCCGCAACGGAGGAAATCATCTGCTCCAGGATGAACAACAAGGCGCACAGGCATCGCCGCCTGCCAGATTTCCGGCTTTGCGGCACTGCCCGTTTTAATCCGGCACTGGTCTCAGAACAGCGCCGTTTCCCCGTCTGAAGCTTAAACACCACTTGCTGACGGGCCAGGGGAAGAAATTTTTTCGGCCTTAAATTTCCCGGTCACGAGACTTAATCCGCTACTCGAAATCGTGTGAACATTAAACACAGGATGAATGTTACATTTGCGGCTGTCTATCAACGTAGTCTTCATCCAGTATGTTTCATCCTGGTTCACAAGTTCAGGGAGTCGGCGAAATTTCATAGCGATGGTCGTTACTGACAAGTCGCCGCACCTGAGGTGAAGCTTCCTCACTCAGAAAAATCAAGCTCTGAGTTATGACCTGCCTGATCAGCATATGAGGAGTGACGCTGGACTGAAGTTGGATCAACCCTGACAGGGAGTAAACCGATTTCATGAAATCATCTGGTTCAAAAACATCTTGTTCATGGGCGCTTACCATCATTGGCGCTTTTATTCTTTCCGGTCTTTCTCTCAACGCGCAATCGGTCTCAGCGCCGGTCAAATCGGCAGAGGCTCAGAGCGCCCCCGCCAATACCATTGCCGCCAACACAGCAGCAGTTAAGAAGACGACGGCCACACCTGTCGAACCTGCGCCGCTGCCTGCTGAACCGCAAGTCGGCATTCGTCATCCCGAACTCAATCTTGAAATCACCCCCGGCCTGCATCGCCTTGCGTCAGCCGGCGTAAATCCGACCGACGAAGACAGCAGCTATGCACCGGCCAGCTTCAGCGCCACTGCCTACAGCCTGCGAGGTCGCACCCGGTCAGGTGTCACGGTCAGGCGCGGAGTCATCGCGGCTGATCCGCGTGTGCTGCCGCTGGGCACCGTCGTGCAGTTGAAAGCCGGTGAAAATTACACCGGAGTTTACACGGTGCACGACACTGGCGGTGCCATCAAGGGCCGCATCATTGACATCTGGATGCCATCCAGCCACGAGGCACGCCGGTTCGGACGCCAGCGCGTCAAACTGGTGGTGCTGAAATATCCGCGCGGACGCCAGCCGGTCAAACCAGTCAAAGCCCGCAAAAAATAATTGATCAATTCGCATTCATTCCGGGTCGCCGCGTCTCAGCAGTGAGGCGCGGCGATTTCGTTTACCCGGACCTGAGTTCCCTGCCGAACGCAGCCGGACGGTTTTCATTGTCCGCCCGCTCAATTATCATCGCCGGGATGAGCCATCACACGCAGCCAGAACAGACGCCCGATCAGGCAGCAGCCCCGCACGCTGAATCACTCGTGACCGTCACTCGCGGATCGCTGGTCGAAGCCAGACATCGCGGATTCATCGCCATCGCTGACGGGCGCGGAAAGCTGACGGCCAGCCTCGGCGATGTCAGCGTCCGCGCCTGGTCGCGTTCCGCTGCCAAGCCTTTTCAGGCTATTCCGCTGATTGAGAGCGGAGCCGCCGATCATTTCAGGCTGACCCCGCGTGAACTGGCCGTCATCACGGCCTCACACAGCGGCGAAGAGATTCATCTGGCGGCGGTCCGTTCAATCATCAGCAAAACCGGCATTGACGTGAATGATCTGCGCTGCGGCGTTCACGCGCCGTTCGATCAGGCGGCGCGGCTTGCGCTGCAGGCTGAAGGCCGCGCGCCGTCAGTGCTGCATAACAATTGTTCAGGCAAACACGCGGGGATGCTCGCGCTGGCAACATATCTGAATGAACCGGTCGCCGATTACGTCAATCCGAATCACCCGATTCAACAGCGGATCCGTGAAGTGCTGGCATTGTTTGCCGGGGTCACGGCGAGTGACATCAGCATCGCTGTTGACGGTTGCAGCGCGCCGGTTTTCGGATTGCCGATGGCAGCCCTCGCTCGCAGCTACGCCCGCCTGGTCGCCGTTGAGCAGACCGATCTTCCGGCCACGCTGCAGTCAGCCGCGCACCGCGTCATCACAGCGATGACTGATAATCCTGACCTGATCGGCGGCACCAGTGAACGACTTGATACTGATCTGATGCGAGTGGCGAATGGCCGCATCATTTCAAAGGTCGGAGCCGAAGGGGTGCAACTGCTTGGCGTGCGGCCCTGCGCTGACTATCCGCACGGCCTCGGCATTGCCATCAAGATCGAAGACGGTGACACGCGCCGCGCCCGCGACCCGGTCGTGATTGAAACGCTGCGCCAGCTTGGCCTGCTCAATCAGATTCACCTGGCGCAGCTTGAGCGTTATGCCCATTCAATCGTGCGTAATCATCGCCAGCTTGAAGTCGGCGCAGTGCGCGCGTGTTTCACCCTGCCCTGAAACCCCAATGGCATTAAGTTAAGTGAGAGAACAAGCCGAAAGAGAGATGACCGCAACACACGGAAATAACGAAACAAACGAAACCAGGCAGATTCAGCACAGGTCTGAATCTTTCCGTGTCTTCCGTTATTTCCGTCTGTTCCGTTATCTCTCTTCCGCTTAACTTAATCCCATTAGCCCTGAAATCCGGCCCCCAGGCTGCCTTGAGACTGTAACTTTCCGATCACCCGCCAATGAAAACTGTCAGCACAGAAGTTCAGCCCGCCGCGACGATGAATCAGCGCGTGGCCCTGCGCTGCACCGCGCTCGTCAAAAAGTATGCTGATGTCACAGCCGTCAACGGCCTTGATCTTGAAGTCCGCGCGGGCGAATGTTTCGGCCTGCTGGGGCCGAACGGCGCGGGCAAAACCACGACGGTGGAAATTCTCGAAGGACTCAACACGCCTGATGGCGGCACGGTTGAACTGCTCGGCCTGCGCTGGGGCGTCGGCCAGGATCAGGCGCTGCGCGAACGCATCGGCGTGCAGCTTCAGGAAACACAGCTTGCTGACAAGCTGACGGTCGCGGAAACAGTGCGTCTGTTTCGCAGCTTTTATTCACGCGGCCATGAACCTGACGATGTGATCAGACTGGTGGCGCTGGAAGAAAAACGCACGGCGTATGTCGGCAAATTGTCCGGCGGGCAGAAACAGCGGCTGGCCGTCGCGTGCGCGCTGGTGGGCGATCCCGACCTGCTCTTTCTCGATGAACCGACAACGGGCCTCGATCCGCAGGCGCGTTTGCAGCTCTGGGACATTGTCGAAAAGTTTCGCGCGGCGGGCGGCACGATTCTGCTGACGACGCATTACATGGACGAAGCCGCGCGATTGTGCGACCGGATTGCCGTCATTGATCACGGCAAAGTGATCGCGCTCGGCACGCCGGCTGAACTGATCGCCTCGCTGGGCGCCGATCAGATCATCGAATTCAGCGTGATCAGCGAGAACGGAAATCTTCAGACAGCCGCTTTGACCGGGCTGCCCGGCGTGACGGCGCTGCATGCGAAAGAGGATGGTTATCTGCTCAGCGTTTCGCAAATCGGCGCGGCGCTGCCCGCGCTGCTCGCCGAACTCGAACGACAACAGGTCAGACTCAGTCAACTGACGACACATCAGGCGACGCTCGAAGATGTCTTCGTCAGCCTGACCGGAAGGATGTTGCGCAATGGATGAAGCACAACGTGAACTCGTCACACAGGCCGAATCCGGCGCGCGACATTCGGGCGCGCGCCAGTCAGTATTGCATCCGCTCATCGAACTGACGCTGGCGCGCGTGCGCGAATCGGTCCGCCAGCCCGAAGCGATCTTCTGGTCATTCGTCTTTCCCGCGCTGCTGGCCATCGCGCTCGGCATCGCCTTTCGCAACGCCGGGCCGGAAAAAAATCGCGTCGCCGTCATCAGCAGTGTCGCCAATGCGACGGAAACGGCAGCGGCGCTTTCGCGGTCGGCTGATCTCGAAGCCGTCGTGATGACGCCGGATGAAGCAGCCCTGGCCCTGCGCACAGGCAAAGTCGCGCTGATCGTGCAATCGGGAATTCCTGCGGCGGGCGCTTCAGTCGGCGCATTTGACTATCGCTTCGATCCGACACGACCCGAAAGCAGGGTTGCCCGGCTGGCTGTGAATGACGCCTTGCAACGAGCCGCCGGTCGTTCTGACGTGGCTGCGGTGCGTGAAAACACGGTCACGGAAACCGGCGCGCGTTACATTGATTTTCTGATTCCGGGACTGATCGGACTGAACCTGCTGAGCAGCGGAATGTGGAGCGTCGGATTTTCCATCGTCCACACACGCTCGCAGCGATTGCTCAAACGTCTGGCCGCGACGCCGATGCGACGGTGGCAGTATCTGATGTCATTCATTCTCTCGCGGCTGATTTTTCTGGCGCTGGAAATCATCGCCATTCTCGGTTTCGCGTGGTTGCTGTTCGGCGTAAAAATGCACGGCTCGCTGCTCAGCTTTATTCTGATTGCCATCATCGGCTCAATGGTTTTCTGCGGCATGGGGCTGCTGATTGCGGCGCGGACAAAGACGATTGAAGGCGCTTCGGGGTGGATGAACGTGGTGATGATGCCGATGTGGTTGTTGTCGGGCAGCTTTTTTTCAGCGGCGCGCTTTCCTGATTTTGCGCAACCGTTCATCCGCCTGCTGCCGCTCACGGCGCTCAACGATGCGCTGCGCGCGGTGATGAACGAAGGCGCAACGCTCGCGGCCAATACGGGACGCATCGCGGTGATGCTCGCCTGGGGACTCGTCAGCTTTATTATCGCGCTGCGAATTTTCCGCTGGCAGTAAGGAGAAGGGATTGTGAGTTACGAATACGATTGCGCTGAATGCGGGCTGTGCTGCACCGAATATGGCGCGACGCTGTTCTTTTATGAAGAAGACCTCGCGCGCTGGCAGCAGGAAGGGCAGGAAAACATCCTGCGCCGCCTGCACGTCATTCAGGGCGCTGCGGGCGGCGTCAACAACGGCTGGCATTCACCTGCGGATGGCAGCGAAGAAACATCCTGCCCGTTTCTGGCGACTGAAGAAGGTTATCGCTGTTCGATCTATCCAACCCGCCCGCTCGTCTGTCGGCATTTTGCCAACGGCGGCTCAGCCTGTCGTGAACTGAGAAAGAAACACGGCCTGCCCGTCAGCGAATAAAAACGAGGCCGCAACCTGACAGCATCGCGGCCTCGCACTTTCATCCCAGCCTCGTTTTTGTTGTTAAGCCTGCGCTTGCTTCGCTGAGTCAGCGGCAGCGTGGCCGTTGCTCATCAAAGTATTTCCACAAACTGCCCGGTTATCTGAAAACCCCG
>CAYWDW010000085.1:6803-11797 GCA_964457105.1 uncultured Heliobacteriaceae bacterium | reverse complement strand
TTACATCTGCAACGGCTATCGCCCGAACCGCCCGATCTATGCAATCAAAGCCGGAGCGAGTGGTGACATCTCGCTCCGGGACAACAAAGAGACCAACGATTTTGTGATCTGGAGCAAGCAGCGCGGCGGGACTTACATGCCGACGCCGATTCTGTACGGCGAATATCTTTTCACCTGCGAAAATCACGGCGTGCTGACGGCGTGGAACGCAAAGACCGGCGAGCGCGTCTGGCAGCAGCGCATTGCTGACAAAGGCGGCTCATTCAGCGCCTCGCCCGTGATTGCCAACGGCAATCTTTACCTGGCGAGCGAGGACGGCGAAGTTCACGTGGTCAAAGCCGGAGCGAAATACGAACTGCTCGCGTCAAATCCAATCGGCGAAGTGATGATGGCCACGCCCGCAATTTCCGACGGGATGATTTTCATTCGCGGTCAGCATCATCTGTTTGCAGTGGCTGAAAAGGCTGACGCAAAAGAGAAGGCCGCGAAGTAGAATCGCTGTCTGGAGAATAAACGGTTCCTGAAATCGCAGCAGTGTGTGGAGTGCGGCGGCCTGGCGCCGCTTTGATCAGCGATCCGAATTCCACACGCTCCGCGCTGCTGAGTGTGTAGTTGAAAATCGCCCTGAGAGAGAAAGATTCAATCATTTGGAGCACCTTATGAATCGAAATGCCATCGCCTTTGCGTTCACTCTGATCATCGGCTTGTCGGCCTGGATGATTCACCAACCTTCAGTCAGCAAGGCTGCTGCTGACACCAACTGGGCGCAGTGGCGCGGCCCTGACAGTCAGGGCGTTTCAATGGAAAAGAATCTGCCGACTGAATGGAGCGAGACGAAAAATGTGTTGTGGAAGACGGCGATTCCCGGCCAGGGATTTTCGCAGCCGATCATCTGGGGCAGGAAAGTCTTCCTGACCACGGCGGTTGAAAGCGGCGCGGCGCCGACTGAACACAAGCCCGTGACGCATATGCTCGGCGACAAGGAATTCAAGCATCCTGACTGGTACGGGTCGGACAAGCTGCATTCGTTCAAAGTGCTGTGCCTCGACCGCGATTCGGGAAAGCTGCTCTGGGCAAAGACGGCTTACGAAGGCACGGTCTATGACCATCGCCATCGGCGCGGAACTTATGCCGCGCCAACTCCGGTGACTGACGGGAAGTATGTCTACACGTACTTCGGTTCGGAAGGCATGTACTGCTACGACTTCAACGGCAAACTGATCTGGAAGAAATCGCTCGGCGGCATCGGCACCATGGGCATGGGCGTCGGCACTTCGCCGGTGTTGTATGACAACGTGGTGATTCTGCTCTGCGATCAGGAATTCGATGGCCGGGATTCGTTCCTGGTCGCGCTCGATAAAAAGACTGGCAAAGAAACCTGGCGCGTCAAACGTCAGGTCGGTGTCAGTTGGGCGACGCCGGTAATCGTCAAAACGAAACAGCGCGATGAACTGATCACCAGCGGCAACGAGTTTATCGTTTCATACGATCCGAAGACCGGCAGGGAATGGTGGCGCGCCGACGGCCTCAAGAGCCACGCGATTGCGACGCCCGTAGTCAAAGGCGATCTGGTGATCGTGTCGTCAGGCTTTCCGTCAAAGGTCATCAAGGCGATTCGCCTCGGCGGGTCGGGCAAACTTGACGGCACGGACAAAATCGTCTGGACATACAACAAAGGCACGTCGTATGTCCCGTCGCCGATTCTCTACGGCGATCACGTTTATCTGATGAGCGACGCCGGAATCCTGACCTGTCTCGAAGCCGAAACGGGCAAGGTCGTTTACGAAGGCGGGCGCGTGCCGGTCGCAACGAAATTCTACGGCGCGTCGCCGGTCGCTTTTGACGGCAAAATTCTGCTGACCTGCGATGACGGCGAGACGTTTGTCATCAAAGCCGGGCCGAAACACGAAGTCATCGGGACCAACACGATTGGCGAACCTTCGCGGACTTCGATTGCGATTGCTGACGGCAGGCTCTTCCTGCGCGGCGAAAAACATCTGTTCTGCATTGGCGGCAAGTCGGGCGAAGCCGGGGGCCGCTGAAGCGTTGTTAAGCGAAGCGTGCGACAAGCGGGTGAGCTTGTCGCACATTCGCTGGCGGAGAATTGAAGTAATGAAGCGATGGTCAATGCTCTCTGTTGTGCTGCTGACTGCCACAGCGGTCTGGTCACTGACTGCCTTTGTGACAAGCGCGGCGCCCAAGGCCACCAACTGGGCGCAGTGGCGCGGACCTGAAGGCAACGGCGTTTCGACTGAAACCGGACTGCCTGCGGAATGGACGCCGGACAAGAACATCAAATGGAAGACTCCGATCAGCGGGCGCGGTCATTCGTCCCCGATTGTCTGGGGCACTCGTGTCTTTCTGACGACTGATGTCGAAGGCGAAGTCGTGCCGGGCGCGCAGGCCGTCAAACACGTTATCGAAGGTCAGGAATTCAAACATCCTGACAGCGTCGGTGGTGATCGCAAACACACTTTCAAGGTGCTGTGTCTTGATCGCGGCACCGGAAAAGTTCTGTGGGAAAAGACGGCTTACGAGGGCACTGTTTACGATGACCGTCACCGCAAGGGCAGCTATGCCGCGCCGACACCGACGACTGACGGGACTTATGTTTACGCGTGGTTCGGGGCTGAGGGCGACGGGCTGTACTGCTATGACTTCAAGGGCAATCAGGTCTGGAAGACAGCGGTCGGAAAGATCGCTTCGGTCGGCATGGGACCGGGATCATCGCCCGTGCTGTTTGAGAATCTGTTGATCCTGCAATGCGACGAGGACGAGGGCAAAAAATCCTTCATCGTCGCGCTCGATAAAAAGACCGGCAAAGAAGTCTGGCGCAATTCGCGGCAGGTGCAGTCAAGCTGGTCAACGCCGCTCATCGTGCGCACCGCACAGCGCGCGGAACTCGTCACCAGCGGCTTTGAGTGGATCATCTCCTACGATCCGAAGACCGGCAAAGAACTGTGGAAGATGAAAGGCCTGGAGAGCAACGCCATCCCTTCGCCGCTCGTCGGCAGCGGGATGGTCTTTCTGTACGCCGGATTCCCGGCCAAACGCACGCTGGCCGTCAGACTGGGCGCGTCGGGCGACCTGACGGGCAGCCCGAATCTGGTCTGGCGGTATGACAAGGGCACGGCCTATGTGCCTTCCTCGATTCTGTATGGCGATTATCTTTACCTGATGAGTGATCGCGGCATTCTGACCTGCCTTGAAGCAAAGACCGGCAAGGTCGTCTATGAAGGCGGGCGCATCCCGGTGCCGGCTACCTTCACAGCCTCGCCAGTGGCCTTTGACGGAAAGATTCTGCTGACGAGCGAAGACGGCGACACGTTTGTGATCAAAGCCGGGCCGAAACACGAAGTCCTCGCGACGAATTCAGTCGGTGAACCGGTCTTCGCTTCACCGGCCATCTCCGACGGCCTGATCTTCATTCGCGGCGAACAGAATCTGTACTGCATCGGCAGCGCAAAGTAAGGGGCAAAGCATGAAGAGGATTCGTTCACTGAGTCAGCTCACAATCGCGCTGATTATGCTGATGAGCCTCAGCCTGGCGGCAGGCAAGCCGGACCTGAGCGGCACCTGGGTGCTCGACAAAACGCGCAGCTTCAGCAACCCGCCGGGACTCGATCAGACGATGACCATCGTGCACAAAGGCGATGAGGTCAGCCTGCACGCCAGCGTCATCGTGCAGGGGAAGGAAACGCTGGTCAATGAAACCTGGGTGCTGGACGGAAAGGAACGCGAATTCACTCCGCCCGGCGCGCCGCCCGGCATCAAAGGCAACCGCCGCGCTTCGTGGATGCCCGGTCAGCGCGGCATTCTGGTGGAAGATCAATCAACCATCAACAGCCCCCAGGGCCGCATTCAGCAGCAGACAACTCGCAAGTACACGCTCTCCGCCGATGGCCACAGCCTGCTCGTTGATTACTTCATTGACCGTCCGGGGCAGTCCTTTGAATCAAAGCGGGTCTTTGTCCGAAAAAGCAATTCCTGACCATTGGCACACAGGCAGAATCCGGAACCAGGCTGTTATTTCGCCAGACTGTCCAAAAAGTTTGGAATAAGTATTGACGTCTTAATAATCGCGTCGTATAGTCCGGGTCGAACCTGGCTTTCCTCACATCCGGCATATTCCAATTAAGATGAAAGCTGGCTCGGTTTTCACGATGTTATCCGACTAATCGGAATGGATCAGCACGATCTGACCGCATTCTCAATCAGATCACTTTGTTTCCTCACCCTCGTCTGTTTGTCACTGGGCAGTGACTCCCATTCGGAACACTGAATTTATAACAGCAATAATGGTGTCTGCTGATGCGGGCATCAGGATGTAAAGGCTCTCTTCAGACTCTGCGGCTGAGGCAAAGGGTTCTGGCGGACAGGTGCGAGAAGCCGGTTTCAGTCGGCAGAGATTACAGAGATTGTCTATACACAGCCAGGCTTCTGATCAGATGACAGAGGCTGAAATTACAGGATCAGCATAATTACAGGTACCTGGTTCTTCAGAAGTCCCAAACTCCCCCCGCTCCGAAGTGGACTAAGCGCCGGTAACGTCAGCCAGCAAAGGTCATTACTGCCGGATCAGCACAGTTCAACTGACAATGCTGCTGACAGCAATGATGGCGATCCAATATTCATCATCCTCCGGTTGTTGAAAGGGAGGACGAGGTGACAGGCATGCGAATTCAAACTACACACAACCCTCACCAGTCAGGTCACTCAGCTAAAAACTCGCAACTCGCGTGGTCACTGCGTCCGGTTGCCTTCAGGCGTCTGTTGTATTCAGGGCTGGCGTTGTCAGGGCTGGCACTGATTGCCGCCTTCGCTCCGGCTGGATGGAGCGGCGCACCCCGCACGGCCAGAGCCGTCGCCACAGTCTGCGTCAATCCGGGCGGCACCGGTGGCTGTCTGAACTCAGTCCAGGCCGCAGTCAATGCCGCCGGGCCAGGCGGCACCGTCAATGTCCAGCCCGGAACTTATACTGAAACGGTCACAGT
>CAYWDW010000085.1:0-6793 GCA_964457105.1 uncultured Heliobacteriaceae bacterium | reverse complement strand
AGGCCGGAATTACCATCAATGGCGCGCAGGCCGGGGTTGATGCGCGGGGACGGTCGTCGGTATTTGAGTCAGTGATGGACAACACTGGCGGCGCATTCAATATCCTGGCCAACAACGTGACCGTTGACGGCTTTACGGTTCGGAATGCCTCGGCCCCTGTTCTCGGGGCCGGGATTGTGCTGGGCGGTGCCACTTCGGGCGGGAAGATTCTCAACAATATCATCAAGGAAAATATCTTCGGTCTGTATCTGAACGGCACCGGCCATCTGGTGCAGAAGAATGATTTCAAGGATAACATTCTGCCCGGTGCCGCAGGCGGGAATGGGATCTACTCAGACCAGGGGCTGACGAACACGACGGTTGACAGCAACAAGTTCACCGGTCACGACTCCTCGGCGATGGTCATTGCCGGTGCGGCCAATTCCAATATTACCTTCACCAACAACGACGTCATCAATCAGGCCGGCATCGGGTTCTTCAATACCAATGGTGCCACGATTACCGACAACCGGTTTACCGACTGCACAACGTCCTGCATTTATCTGGGCGGCAATGACCAGAACATTACCATTACCCGGAATGTGCTGATCGGCCCCGGTGACGCCAATGCTCACAACGGGGTGACGATTGATAATGCCAACGATCTGTATGGCCCGAACGGGCCGGGCCTGACGATTACCGACAACACCTTTGACGGGCTTGATTGCGCAATTGCCATCTTTGATGCTGATGGCATCACCTGCGGCACGACCGTGCAGGTTCACGGCAACCGGATTGTGCATAGTGTGACCACTGGCCTCTTCAACGGTTCCTGCGGCAGCGTGGACGCGACCAGCAACTGGTGGGGATGTAATGACGGGCCGGATGCAGGCACCTGTAATTGCAACGGAGTCGGCGGGATGCTGGATACTGAGGGGCCGAATATCAACACGGCCAACTGGCTGACGCTGCAACTGATGATTAATCCCACGACCGTGCCGCTCGGCTCTTCAGCCACGGTGATGGCGGTGATTACCGGAATCGGAGCGCCTGTGACCCCGGCCACCTTTGCCGCGACGAATGGCACTATCAATCCGAATCAGGCCAACATTGATCCGGCGACGGACAAGGCCAATGCCGTTTACACCGCGAATGTGGCTGCCGGGACCGCCAATATTTCAGTGACCGTTGATTGCCAGCCACTGACGCAGACAATCACCATCGCCGATGCTTTTGGCACGCCTGGTGAGCCGACACCTGACACCGCTGAAGTCAGCGATCAGAAGCCAGGGTCCATCCTGTTCTTCAATCTCTATACCTCCAGCGCCAGCAATCCCGCGCTGGAGAACACCCGAATCAATTTCACCAATACGCATCAGAATGTGGGCGTCTTCGTTCACATCTATTTCGTGGATGGCAGCAGTTGTTCAGTCGCTGACGCCTACATGTGCCTGACTCCCAATCAGACGGCCACGATCAATGCGTCTGACCTTGACCCTGGCGTGCGCGGCTACATTGTGATGGTCGCGACGGACAGTCGGGGGTGTCCGATCAAATTCAACTATCTGATCGGTGATGAGTTCCTTAAACTGAACCAGGGTGGTGCCCGGTTTGAAGCCAATCTGGCGGCTGAGTCAATTGCCGCCATCGCCGGTGTGGATGGCCAGGTGACGGCCTGCAGCGCTGACCTCAATCCGCCACAGGTGACTTTGAATTTTGACGGGGTGATGTATAACCGCGTCCCCAGGGTGCTGGGGCTGGACAGCATTGCCAGTACCGTTGATGGCAACTCAACGCTGCTGGTCGTCAACCGGATTGGCGGGAGCCTGCTGACCGGCGGTAACTCAATCGGAGATATTTTCGGCATTCTCTATGATGAACTGGAAAACCCGAAGAGCTTCAGCACGCGCGAAGGGACCTGCCAGTTCAGCCGGATTCTGTCGGACAACTTCCCGCGCACGACGCCGCGGCTCAGACAGATTATTCCTGCCGGGGCGATGGGCTGGATGAGGTTCTGGGGAACCGGCGCGGGCGTGACCGGATATGGACTGTTTGGCGCAGCGATCAATTCCAACGCCGGTGCGCCAAGTAACGCGACGGCATTCAATCAGGGACACAACCTGCATAAACTGAAGCTGACCACTGAAAGCTATACGATCCCGGTCTTTCCGCCGAGCTGTAACTGATCCGGGATGTTAATGGACGGATGTTGTCAGCAGGAGTTCAGCAGGTGCCTGTTGCCGCTTCAGGATCTGGCCGTCCGGCGATGCTGGCTCAGGGATTCACGATATTCAATCGGAAGGTTCAATTTTATGATCAGCCAACGAAAACTGATGCAGACAATGGCGCTGACGGTGGCGCTGATGACAGGGAGTGTGATGATGCCCGGCAGTTCCGCCTTAAAGGTCCAGGCGGCAGGCAAGGCGACAGGCCGGTTGCTGGTCAGCGGGCCGGTTTCAGTCAACGGCCTCACCGCCGCGCCGGGAATTTCAGTCGTCAGTCAGAGCCGGATCAGAACGGGCGCTGACGGCACGGCAGTGGTCAGCCTGGGCCGTCTTGGTCGCATTGAACTGGGGCCGGGCAGTCAGATGATCCTGCAGCTTGCTGACAAGGAGATCGGGGGCAACCTGATCGCTGGCAGCGTGCTGGTGAGCGCCGCACAGGGCACCGCAGTAGCGCTGAATGTCGCCGACGCCACCGTGACCACTGACGGTCAGAAGGCCTCGGTCGTGATGGCCAGCGTGGAAGGACACAGTTCCCGAATTGCGACCATCGGCGGCAGCGCCAGAGTCTCACACGGCAGCAAGGTTGAAGTCCTCGGCCCCGGTCAGCAGGCGCTGCTCAGCCTTGATGCCGCCGGAAAAGTTGGGCGTGACGTGCAGATCGGGGCGGCGGACGCGGCGCTGACCAGCCGGATTGTGAATAACCGGGGCGTGGTTGACACCCGCCTGGGGCCGCTGCTTGGCGGCAGTGTGGGGCAGGCTGGTGACACGGTTGGCGGAGTTTCCGGCGACACTTCGCGGCCTGCAACCGGCGGCACCCTGCCGACCAGAAGCCGACGGCCCGACATCAGAAATTCGCCTCCGCAGGGATTTGATTCCCAAAGAGCCAGAGATGTCAGCCGGATTATCCCCTGACGTGTCTGAAGGCCTGATCTTCGGGCGATTCTTTGACAGCACAGCATTACAGGCTCAGCATCACAGGCCCCAGGTCTTTTTCGAACCGCTGCATTGGAAGGTTCGGGAGATTGCCCATTAATTGTTATTCCGGGGCAGGCTGGTGAGGCTGAGCCTTTGATTTTGAGGCAGGCCGTTTGTGAGCCGTCTCACCTGAGAGATGGTGCAAGCCATTCGCAGACACTGATGCTTCGGGAGGCTGATCAGCGAAAGGTCAGCCTGCGATTCACGCAGCCAGCAGGACCGGCACATGGCCGCCGAACCGAATCGTGGTGATCAGATTATCGCTCAACCATCCTGTCGCAAGACTGGCGTTTATTTTCGTCGGTCTGCCCGCCCTCGCCCTGCTGGTCTGGCTTACCATTGCACATTTCATTATCGGCACTGTGGCCGACACTCGCGTTGAAACTGCTCCGGCCCTGCTCGCGGCGGCGGCTGATTACTTTCCCAATGCGCCGCAGTTGCAGGCCCGGCTGGCGGTGCTGGAACTGGCCGAAACGGTAAATCCTGAAGAGGCTGCCGCCAGAGCTGAAACTCACGCGACGCGGGCCGTCAGGTTATCAGCGAAGAATTATCAGAACTGGCTGCTGCTGGCGGAGGCCAGGGAAGCCAGCGGCGACACGGCGAACGCGCTTGCGGCGCTGCGCACGGCGGTGCAGCTTGCGCCCAGGTACACGGAAGTTCACTGGCAGCTTGCCAATCTGCTCCTGCGCAGCGGGCAGGTCGCGGAATCGCTGCCCTCATTTCGGACGGCGGTCTCGCTCGATCAGTCGAAACTTGGTCCGACGCTCGATCTGCTTTTCAGCGTGACTGACGGCAATGTTGGCAGCCTTGAAACAGCCGCCGGTGATGACCCGAATGAGCGGCTGGGGCTGGCGCGTTTTCTGCTGGAACGTTCGCTGACTGACGATGCCGTGCGCGTTTTTCGCAGCGTCAATCGCCAGGCGCAGCTCAAATCAGCCGAGACCGGGCAGTTTATTTCGGGGCTGATGGCGGCGGGCAAAAACGAACTGGCGCGCAGGCTGTGGGGCGAACTGCTCAGTCCTGACAGGCAGGCGCCGCTGATCTGGAACGGCGGGTTTGAAAGCGACGCCGTGACTGGGCTGGGACAGTTCGACTGGGCGCTGAAGGACAGCGAATTTGCCTGGATCGGAATTTCAGGCGGCGAAGGTCACAGCGGAACGCGCGCGCTCAGAATTGATTTTGCCGGACGCGATACGACCCGCCTGGCCGATGAAATCAGGCAGATGGTGATTGTGCAGCCGGGCGCTGATTACCGGCTTGAATGTTATGTCAAAACGGTCGGCCTTGAGTCGCCTGAAGGCCCGCGTCTTCAGGTCAGCAGCAGCCAGGCGGAACTGGCCGCGTCAGAACCGGTCGCCAATGGCGACCGTGACTGGTCGCTGCTGACCCTGAATTTCAAGGCTCCTGCCGATTCTCCGGTCGTGTTTGTCGGCATCCGGCGCACCCCGAAATTCAGTTATGACCAGCCGACCAGCGGCTCCGTCTGGTTTGATGATTTCAACCTGACGCCGCTTGAAACCGCCAGACCAGTGACCGCCGCGCGTTAAGCAACGGCATCGCACGCCGTGTTTACCGCAACTGGCGCGAGCTGACCGGGAAGCCTGAATGAACAACAGACTGGCACAGCCCATTGTGATCGGACTCGTCAGCACCGTGATTTTTACGGCGCTGGCGCACGGCGCGGTTGAACCCTGGTCGGTGGCCATTTTCAGGCTGATGGTGACGCTGCTGCTGCTGCTGTGGGGCGTCAGCGCGGTGATTGCAGGCGAACTGAAAGTTGTGCTGCCGGACACCCTGCGCCCGGTGGCGGCTTTCTGGCTGGCCGGACTGGTGCAATGCATTTCATTTACTGATGCGACGGGCCGGATTCATTCGCTGTCGCTCAATGTGGCTGAGACGCGCGTGACGGTCACCACATTCTTTTTCATTCTGGCGGCGGCGGTGGTGGCGGCGAACTTTCTGACCGGGCGTGAGCGCTGGCGCACGGTGGCGCGGACGCTGGTGATTTACGGGCTGGCGCTGGCACTGTTTGCCATCGTGCAGGATTTCGCGTGGTCGGGCAGTTTTTACTGGATGCGGCAGCTTTCCTGGGAAGCGCCTTCGGCCTTCGGCCCGTTTGTCAATCACAATCACTTTGCCGGTTATGCTGAACTGCTGGCGCCGCTGCCGCTGGCGCTGATTGTGACGCGGGCGGTGCGCGGGCCTGAGCGGTTGTTCTGCGGCTTTGCGGCGGCGCTGATGGGCGTGGCAATTATTCTGTCGCTGTCGCGGGGCGGGATGATCAGCCTGCTGGCGCAACTGCTGATGATTGGTCTTTACAGCCTGCGACCGGCAGCCGAGCGTCGTCAGGGGCGTGAACTCAACTGGAGGTCTGGCGGCATTGGACGTATTACGTCAGGGGGGATGGCCGTTTTATCAAGGGCCGGAGCAGTTGCCACGATCTCTATTGCCATTCTGATCGGCATCTTCTGGATTGACGCGGAACCGGTCATTCACCGGGTCACGCGCGGGCAGGTGCTGGGCGGCGAAGCCACGCCGCAAACCGAAACATTTTTTTCCAGCCGGGGCTGGATCTGGCAGGACACGCTGGCGCTGATTCGTGACAATCCAGTGTTCGGCGTCGGACTGGGCGCTTATCCGACCGCTTATCCGATTTACAGCCGCAGCGATGAACTCAATGTCAGCCAGGCGCACAACGATTATTTGCAGGTGCTGGCTGACAGCGGCCTGATCGGCGGGGCGCTGGCCGTCTGGTTTCTGGTTGCGGTCTGGCGCGCGGTCAGGCGGGGGCTGCGGCAACGCGACTCGCTCGGTGCAGGGCTGGCGCTGGGCGGCGGCGTTGGCATTGCCGGGCTGCTGATTCACAGCCTGGTTGATTTCAACCTTCAGTTGCCCTCGACCTCACTGCTTTTTCTGATCCTGACCGCCCTCGTGTCGCAGGTTGCCGCCTGCCCGCCGGACCGCACAAACCAGGGGCGTGAATATCCGGCAGGTCGTGAAGACTGAGGTGAGTTGAGACCGTTTTCAGGAGGTACAGCGGAATGAATAAAGTAATCCTGCGACGAATGACCGTGTTGTGCGGACTGTCGCTGCTCGTGTGCGGCTCGGCCCTGGCGCAGCAGCCGGAAAGAAGCAGCGCGCCCGCGCGCGGAGCCGGGCAGGAAGTCGGCAGCTCATCGGGCGTTCTCGCTTCGACTGAGGCCGATTACCGCATCGGCATTGCCGACGTGCTGGACATCGAGATCGAGGATGCCCCGGAACTCTCAGGCCAGGTGCGCGTCAACAATGCCGGAAACATTGCGCTGCCGACACCGCTCGGCATGCTGCGGGCCGATCAGATGACCATTGAGGAACTCTCGTCCACGATTGCCCGCACGCTGCGCGAAAAGGATTATCTCAAACAGCCGCGCGTCGTGGTTTCAGTCCGGCAGTATCTCAGCCGTTCAATCTTCATTCAGGGCGCGGTGCGGTCGCCGGGCGTCTATCAGATCGAAGGTCGGCCCTCGCTGCTCAAGCTCATCATCCTGGCCGGCGGGCTGGCTGAAAATCACGGCTCTACGGCCTTCATTATCCGCGAGACCAAAAAGCCGCAGGCCCAAACGCAGGCGCCGGGT
>CAYWDW010000084.1:0-11825 GCA_964457105.1 uncultured Heliobacteriaceae bacterium | reverse complement strand
CTATTGTCGCACCAGCTTAAAAATTGACCAGTTTATTTTGGCGAGCCTTCTAACATCTGATTGTTGATAACAACGAATCCAACATCATTTACAATTTGTGAAATGGCTCGCAGGTGATTACCAAATAATTTCACACAACGCCGCTCGAAACCTACAGCTACGGCGCCTCGAATCAGCGGCTGAAAACGACCAGTCATAACGGCAGCGGCGCAGCGGCCAGTTCTGTTTATTACGTCTGGGCGGGCGGGCAGGCGCTCGCCGAATACGACGCCGACGCGAACGGGAACAATGCGGCGTGGCGGAAAAGTTACATCAGTCTGGGCGGGCGGCTGCTCGGCACGACCGGGAAGACCGGAAGCTGGAACACGGTCATCCGGCAGTATCATCACCCCGACCGGCTGGGCACACGGATCATCACCGACGCCAACGGCCAGAAGCTGACCGAGCAGGTCACGCTGCCCTTCGGGACGGCGCTTGACGCCGAGTCCTCAGGGACGGCAAGCAACCGCCGCTTCACGAGCTACGACCGGAGCGCGACGACGAAGCTGGATTATGCGGTCAACCGGTTCTACGAGGTAAGGCTCGCCCGGCGGCCTTTGGGGAAGTCCTGAGCAAACACCGTTCGATTCCTGCTCGCCATCGTGGCGGCAATGGTCGGCCGATCAGTCGAGCAGGGTGAGAAATCCAGTCAGGATGCGTTCAGTGATGCCCCAGATCGGGCCGCGCGGCGAAGGATAAGCAGGGCAGCGGACGGACAGGTCGCCGAGTTGCCAGTGATATTCGGCGGCGAGGCCGACGGCTTTCAACTGACGAACGGGCAGCCAGAAGGCATCGTCAACTTCGGCGCTGAAGGCGAGGCTCGGTTGGGGCGGCGCGAGCGCAATCAGCGGCGTGATTTCAATCTGCGGCAGGCGCGGGTTGTGTGGGGACAGCGTGGCCAGCCTTCCGATGAAACTGTCAGGCACGTTGAGGCTGATGCCGACTTCTTCGCGGGTTTCGCGGGCAGCGGTGTCAATCAGGTTCGCGTCGCTCAGATCGGCGCGCCCGCCCGGCAGCGCGAGATGCCCTGACCAGGGATCGTTCGGATGCTCGGCGCGCTTGATAATCAGCAGTTCAGCGGTGGCGTCGGCCTCGCGCAGCAGCAGCGTGACAGCCGCCTGGCGAATGCGTGCAGGTTCGACGGGCAGCGCCAGCAGGGGCAGGGCGCGCTCACTGAGCCGGGCGCAAATGCGTTGAAAATCGCTGCTGGCGGATGAAAGGTGATGCATGGCTTGCTGAAACCGATCCAGGGGCGGCTCTGATCATCGCACGAAGCGCGAAGCCCTGCCAAACCAGGAGCCGTCAGATGATTCGCTGAACCTGCCGGGCGCTGCACATTGGCGCTGCCGGTTGTCAAAGATTCGTCACAATTTGGCTGGTGAATTGCAAACGGTGATCGGTATAAAGCTCGTGCGCCCGACACAGTGTCGGGCGGTTGTGGCCGGTAAAGAATGGCAGAGAACTTATGGGTCGGAACAGAAGGCGCCATCTGCGGGTTTCATCGCTGACCGAAATCTGGGTCGGTCATAAAGGTATCTTCAGCCGGAAGGATGAACGGCTGGTGACGCTGAGCGCAGGCGGGGCATTCATCAGGACCCGGCGGCAGTATCAGCCGGGGCAGTGCCTGGCGCTGCGTTTCAGGCTCAGTCCGGGTGACGATTTCATGACCTGCCAGGCCATTGTGCGAAATTACAAGCCAGGCCGGGGCGTCGGCGTTGAATTCACCGATCTGGCGCCGGATGATTTTGCGCGCATCAGCGGCTTTGTTGAAAACCAGATGCTCGCTGAAGCCATTCAGCAGATTCTGCAATGCGCCACCGCAAAGCCGCCGCAGGAGACTCAGGAGTGGTGCGCCGAACCCTGGATTGCCCAGCCCTGCTGATTGAAACAACACCCTCAGGTCGCGCGCCGGAACCGAAGCTTTGGCTTGCCGCTGACAGGGCGATCAGCGAAAATGCCCGCGTTGATCGTTGAGTTTTTCCCGCCGAAAGCGTTCCGGCGTATGAAATCAACTTCCACAAGGCAGCATCGCTCTCAGTGCAAACCGGCGCTCAGATTCCAGACAAACAACTCGTCCGGCAACTGCTTCGCCAGGCTGCCGCGCAGGCCACCGTTGGTCAGCGTCTGAAAGTCATCTCCGGCCAACTGCTCGGTTTCCCTTACCTCGTCAATCCGCTGCGCGGCTCAGCGACTGAACCAGAGCAGATGATAACAACGCTCGCAGGGTTTGACTGCGTGACCTACGTCGAAACGACGCTGGCGCTGGCGCTGGCGGCCAGCGTGAGTGAATTCCCGGAACTGCTGCGCGAAATCAGATACGTGTATGGTGAAGTCGCGTGGCGGCGGCGGCATCATTACTCGGTTGACTGGATGCGGCACAACATCAGGCGCGGATTTCTGGCTGATCTGACGCGGGGCGCACAGGTGTTGCAGCGCAGAAAGTCGCTCGACCTCATCCCCGGACTGCCGCCGCGCATCGTCAGCTTTGCTTACTTTCCCAAAAAGAAACTCGGTTTCATCGGCCCGACCCTGGCGGACGGCGATCTGATCTTTTTCGTTTCGACGCGCCGGGGCCTGGATGTCTTTCACACCGGCATCATCATTCGTGAAGGTCGGCGCATCCTGCTGCGTCACGCGGCCCGCAGCCGGGGCGCAGTCGTCGAGCAGGAACTGAAGGAATTCATCCAGGCCAACCGGATGTCCGGTTTCATCGTCGTGCGCCCGCGTGAACGCGAGCAGACCGAGCAGCGCCGCCGTCACGCCAGTCTGATCAAATTCAGTAACCCCGAAATCAGGAATCAGCAGCAATGAACAATATCGCTTTTGCTTCGTCGTCACAGCGCGAAGCCTTTTTTTCAGGCCCGGTCTTTCAGACAGTGATTGAGTCACTCGACCGCGATTATCTTCTGTTGCAGCTTGCCGGCGGCCAGCCTGATTACAGCGACGGCGCGCTGCGGCGGCTCGTGCAGGCGGCTGATGACGCGGGCGCGGGCATTGTGTATGCCGACTTTCGTGAGCGCAACGGAGCTGAAATTGCCGATCATCCGCTGATTGATTATCAACCGGGCAGCATTCGTGACAGCTTCAATTTTGGCGCGCTGGTGCTGATTTCGCGGCGCGCGGCGCAGGCGGCGCTGGCGCGTCACGGCGGCATTCCCGCCGAGGTGAAATACGGCGGCTGGTACGATCTGCGGCTGAAGATGTCGCTTGAGGCGCCCATCGTGCGCGTGCCTGAGCCGCTTTACACGCGCGCGCTGACCGACCCGCGCACGACGGGCGAAAAGCAGTTCGATTATGTTGACCCGCGCCAGCGCGATTACCAGCTTGAAATGGAACGCCTCGCCACCGATCATCTCAAACGCATCGGCGCGTGGCTTGAACCGCAGTTTGAGGCCGTGCCTGCAACGGGCGAACAGTTCCCGGTCAGAGCCAGCATCGTGATTCCGGTGCGTAATCGCGCCAGCACCATTGCCGACGCCGTGCGCAGCGCGCTCGCGCAGCAGGCCGCGTTTCCGTTCAATGTCATCGTCGTTGACAATCATTCGACCGATGGCACGACGGACGCACTGCGGCAACTGGCGGCTGCAGATGCGCGGCTGGTGCATCTGATTCCGGCGCGGACCGACCTGGGCATTGGCGGCTGCTGGAACGAAGCGATTGATTCAGCGGCGTGCGGGCGTTATGCCGTGCAGCTTGATTCCGATGACATTTACCAGACCGGGCAGACGCTGGCGCGCATCATTGCAGCTTTTGATGAAGGCCGGTATGCGATGGTCATCGGTTCATACACGCTGGTTGATTTCGAGCTGAACGAACTGCCGCCGGGCCTGATTGATCACCGCGAATGGACGCGCGACAACGGGCGCAACAATGCGCTCAGGATCAACGGCCTCGGCGCGCCGCGCGCGTTTGACGTGACGGTGCTGCGCCGCTTCGGATTGCCGAACACGAGTTACGGCGAAGATTACGCCATCGCGCTGCGCCTGAGCCGCGATTACGAAATCGGGCGGATTTACGATTCGCTTTACCTGTGTCGTCGCTGGGGCGGCAACAGCGACAGCGCGCTGCCGCTGGTGACGGCCAATCGTTACGACTATTACAAAGACTGGCTGCGCACGCAGGAAATCAGCGCGCGTCAGCAGCGCCACGCGAAATGAATTCAGCCACGCGAATAGCCAGAGAGAATACGGAACAGACGGAATGAACGGAACAAACGGAAAAGTTCAGGCAGGGTTCAGGGTATTTCCGTTTGTTCCGTTCATTCCGTCTGTTCCGTATTCTCTCTTCTTTCCCCCAATTCTGCTTCGTGAATATTCAGGTTCATTCGCATCTCTTTCATCTTTGAAACCATGACGTGGGAAGCACGAATTATTACTGACGAACAACTGCGGCCATTTTTGTTGCCGCAAGCTGACGCGGGGCTGACGGCGCGAGTCGCGGCGCTGCTGCGACAGCAGCAGGCGACCTGGCCGATGCTGCGACAGGCGACGGCGGCGCTCGCGCAGGTCGAAACCAGAAAGTTTGAAATCGCCGGCGCGACGGTCATCGCGCAATTCAATCCGCAGCGCATCGTCAGCACGGCGGCCAGGGTTGATGCGGCTTCGATCAGCAAACGACCCTGTTTTCTCTGCCCTGAACATTTGCCGGTTGAAGAGAAGGGCCTGGCCTTTGGCGCTGAGTTCGTGATTTTGTGCAATCCGTTTCCGGTGCTGCCCAATCACCTGGTCATTGCTCACCGCGCGCACACGCCGCAGCGGATTGCCGGAAATTTCGGGACGCTGCTTGAAGTGGCACAGGGCCTGGGGCCGGATTATTTTGCGCTTTACAACGGCCCGGCCTGCGGCGCCTCAGCGCCCGATCACCTGCATTTTCAGGCCTGCGACAGCCACCTGCTGCCGGTCTTTGCTGATGCTGAAAATCGTGAACGGCGCGTGATTGCGTCAGATGCTTCGAGCGAAATTTTCACGCTCACGGGTTATCGCCTGAATCTGCTGCTGGCGCGCAGTCGTGATCCGCAGGCGCTGGCCGACTGGTTTGCGCGCGCGGTTGATGCGCTGGCAACGGTCACGCGGTCTGAAGGCGAACCGATGCTGAATCTGGTGGTCCGGCACGACGGCGCGGCGTGGACGGTCGGTTGCTTTCCGCGCAGCAAACACCGCCCGGCGCGCTATTTTGCTGAAGCTGAAACGAAGCTGACGATCAGCCCGGCGGGCATTGATCTGGCGGGCGTGGTGGTCGTGCCTGAAGCGGCGCATTTTGCGCGCCTCACGGCGGCGGATGTCGCAGAGATTTACGCCGAAGTGACGCTGGCTGAGGTCAGCTTTGCGCAGTGGCTGGCGCAGCCTGGGCTGCGCCGGTGGTCTCGCTGATGGCCTGAAGCTCTTTCAGGCATCGTTCAAGTTCCGCGATGAATTGCTGATTACTGACCGGCCAGTTCAGCCCTGGCATCATCGTGATCACCGTCCGGTCATTCATCATCTGATAATGCAGGCCGAAGAGTTTGACGTAATGCAGCCTGATGCCAGGCCGACCCACCAAAGGAACTTCAGGATAAATTTCAGGGTGTGACACCAGAATTTCGCGCGGCATCGGTTTGTGCAGCCCGACGAGGCGCAGCACACGGAGTGTCAGAGCCGCGATGACGATGGTTGAAAAGCGCCGGGGGCCGCGTTTCAGCGAATGCAGGTAGAGCGTGAACAGATCGTCAAGCGAAATGGCGCGGCGCACCTGGCGGCATTTCTGCGCCTGCGAACTGATGGCTTCGTGCAGCAGCAGTTGCAACTGTGCGCGGTCAGCGTGGTCATCATCGAGCGCGCGCACAAACCGGATGACCTCAGGCGTCGTGACCATCGCGGTGTTGACATCCATGCAGCGGTATCTGGTCATCGCCAGAAACTGCGTCACCCGTGCCACCTGCCCGGTCAGTCTTTTAGTGGCCAGCGCCAGCGCCAGAATGAAAGTCGGCACAGGGTTAAGCCCGGCGGTGCCGAAAGCATCCCGGCCAGTGCCCGGCAACTCGAAGGTTGACGGCTGTTCATCCAGCACCGCCTGAATTTCGGCCTGCGCCTGCGTCAGCAACTCCGGGCTGATCTGCCACTGCAACTCAGTCACGGGCAGCGGAACGTGTTGCGTTGTGCTGTCGCGGTGAATGGTCAGCGCGGCGGCGCGCCGCTGAATTTCAGCCCCGCCGCGCATCATCGTGTTGCCGTCAAGTCCCGCGCTGAAATTGCAGACGGCGCTGGCCCTGGCGTTGCCGAAGACGACGAGCTGCAGGCTGGCGTGATACCAGCGATTGCCCGGATTGCCGATCTGCGCAAGGCGCAACGCTGCGGCGTGTGTGGCCGGGTGATGATCGAGGTCCAGGCAGATGGTCAGAAAACTGTGGCGCAGCGCGAGCATCGTGTCACGATTGACGCTGTGTTGCTGAAGCTGTGGAAAGATGCGGCATTGCGTCGGGTGCTGTGCGGCGGTCAAATGTCCTGCCGTCAGCTCTCCTGCCCCAGGCGACGAGGTGCGGGCCTGCTCGATCAGCGCGGTCAGCGCCGCGAGCAGTTGTTCAGCCGACGCTTCAACTCCGGCCTCGCTGATCTGCATTCGATAATAACGCCCGCCGACAATGACCGTGACGTAATCGGTGGCCGTGCTTTTGAACAGACGCGGCGCCGGCGCATCGGGAATGACGCAGGTGGAAAAAAGATTCGGATACTGATCCATCTCCAGCGGCTTCCCGCCGGATTCATCGGGCCGGAGCCGACCGGCTATCAGTTCGCGGTGCAAGTCGCGCGCGCCCGCGAGCAGCGTCACGGCGCGCTCAGCCGGTGACAGTGAACGCGGATCATCGGCCAGCGCGAGCGTCGCCGCAATCACCGGCGCAAACAGATAGGAGCCTCTGAAATCGGTCTCGCGCAATCGCGTCTCAAGTTCCGGCGCGAGTTCCCGGCGAAAACGACTGAAGCCGGTGACGGCCATGGCGGCTTTGACAACAAGGCGCGAAAAGCCGTTGAGCTGTAATCCCATTTCAGCCAGGGAACTCAGATCATCAGCGGCGGGCAGCGGAATCAGCGGCGGTTGCGGGTAGGCAGCAAGGCGCTCGAAAAGATGTGAGGAACGTTCCTGGAATTCCATGAGGAATCCTCCCGTGCGGTCAGGGGGAAAGCAAACGGCTCACCAGCCGGTGACAGGCCGGTGAGCCATGGCCTTCGGGAAGATGGCGGCAATCAGCTCTGATGCTCAGGGTGCGTGCAGCCCTTGAACTCTTTCAGATAAGTGTTGCCCTTGTACTGCAGCTCTTTTTTGATGCCGATCTCAGACGTGTAATAACCATCAATCGTCATGTTCTTGATCGTGCGGAAGAATTTTTCTTCGGTCGTGACCGGCTTCATTTCGTTTTTGCTGATCTCAGTCAGCAGCGCAATCTGCTGCTCTTTCGAGGCGCTGTTGTAATCCTTCTGAAACTTCGTCTGGCTCATCCGGTCAATTGCGGCGAGGCCGTCCGTCCACTGCTTTTTCGTTTCAGCGGGTGATTCACTGATCATCAGATCAATGAAGGCGGGCACTTCAGCCGCCATCGCGCCGGGCGAATGATCGTCGGTCGGAATGATGTGTTCAGAAATCGTCCCAATCAGCGCCATCTGCGCGGCGTTGAAAAATTTCGGCGCGCCTTTGCCCTGTGCGGCTTTGGCCGGGCTGCCGTGTTTGTGGTCATCGTCGCGGGCAAGCGCCGTCTGGCCGAGAATCGGCAGGCTCGCGCCGACGCTGACACCGAAGGCAATGTTTTTGAGAGCCTCGCGGCGACTGAGATCGTTTTTCACATCCTTTTCGTCTGACATCGTGTGGCCGAACCTTTCAGCAGAAGCGCCACCGGATCATCAGGCACAACTGATTGTGAATGACCGGAAGCTGAATTTGACGTGGCGATCAGCCGGAAGAACTTCAGGCTGACCGGCTGAATTATTTCCTGCCCTCAGAAAAAGTCAAGCTGGCCGCCTGCGAACCCTGGGCGTCCAGCCTGACCATCAGCTTCAGCGCGGTTATTTTTTCGGGAATCCGGCGCTGGCCTTCACCTCATCAATCTGCAGGTTATGGCGCATGTTGTGCAGCGGAATCAACAGCAGCCACTGATAGCCGTTCATCGTCCTGAGCGCCGGATGATCTGCCGTGTGTTCCTTGAGCGGCGCGCTGGTTTCTGCGGCATATTTGATCGTGCGGGCGCGGGCTTCGCTGAACTGTTTGATGAAATCGGCCCGCGTCAGATGACCGGCAGGCTGAAGCGGTTCAGGCGCCTGGAATTTCTGCTCGCGGTTCAGCACTGCCTTTTCAAGCAGCGCGGTTTTGCTTTCGGTCTGCGCGGCCCAGTCGGCGTTGACCGGCGCGGTCAGTGTTTTTTCGACCACACCCAAAATCAGCGTTTCAGATTTCAGAATGTGTTCGCTGACCTGCCCGGCGGACCATTTGTCGGGCGCGGCCTTGTAATTCCACTGCGCGTCGCTGAGCGCCTCAACGGCTTTGATCGTGGCCTCCAGCGAATCCTGCAACAGCTTGACGGCATGCGCACGTTCATCCGCGGTCAGGGTGGCCGACGCTTTGCCGGGTTCGGTTTTACTGCCGGCGCCGGGTTTGTATTCGGCCAGCCATTCGACTTCGATGCTGTCGGCTTTGCGGCGGTCGCGTTCAGCCATCAGCCATTTGCCAACCTCGTTCCAGTCATCGCCGCCGTCAGCTTTGGTGTGGCAGAACGAGCAATCCTTCGCGCCGTATTTGGCCGCCTGGCGCACATAGGGCGGGTACGATTGGGCGGGCAGCGCAGCGACGAAAGTCAGCCCCAGCCCGCACAGCAGCACTGCAACTCTGATCTGATTTCTGGTCATTGCAACAAAATCTCCAGGTGTTGATTGAAGTGATGATTTACCGGCGCCTGCCGCCAGGCAGCAGCGAACGGAACAACCGGCGGCGGCCAGGGTCATCGGGCGAGATGAGCACTCTGGAAAAGACCTGACCGGCCACGCGCTGCAAATCTTCCAGCCAGGATTCCTCAATCAGGTACAGGCGATCTGTCACCTTTTCCAGGCGGCGCTCCGGGAACTCGTGTTCCCATTCGACGCACACTGCGTTCAGCCAGTAATCGTTCCGACTTATGATTTCGACTCTGATCCGGCGTGCCATAGACGCGCTGAATCTTAAACGTCTCATCCGGCCTCGCGCAAGCAGTCGGGCCAGGGCGCACCGGTCATTTTTTGCGCTCGTCTTTTTTGTTCAGGCCCCACATCTCTTTCATCATCTCGGCGCCGGGAATGAGTTTTTCCCAGAGTTGCGGGGCGGCAGTGCTGGTTTCCAGAAAACCGCGAAAGCGGCGCTCGAACTCTTCTCTGGTTTTCAGATAGGCGTCGAAGCTGCTGGCCAGGTAGCTGGTGAAAAACTCCTTCGCCGCGCCTTCCTGTGAGCGAATGATCTGGAGCAGAAAGGGCAGGGGCAGCAGGTTTTTCTGGTTTTTCTCTTCTTCCAGAATCGCCTGAATCAGCACCGCTTTGGTTACATCCTCCTGCGTCGCCGAATCAATCACCTGCACGTCGTGCCCGGCGCGAATGATGCCCGTGATGTCCTGGTAAGTGACGTAACTTTTCGTTTCGGTGTTGTAAAGCCGCCGATTGCCGTAGCGTTTGATGACGATGTGATCAGGCGCGGCGGCGCTGGTTTCACTGCCGGCTTCATTGCCGGCGACTGGTTTCTTGCGGGCTGCTTTTCTGGCCATAATTCTCCTTCACAAACGGAATGCGGAACTGACCGGCAGATCATAGTTGATTTTGCACTTGCGAACAACTGGTATTCAGCAGGTGCGATAAAAGCCGTCACTGCTGCTGGCAGCAGTCTGACAAGGCGGAGTTGTGAAAAGAGGCTTTCATTTCGCATCTGCGAAAAATCTGCTTGACAGGGACGTGCGGCAGGACTATGCTGCGGTTTCTGCTGAAAGATTTCAGTGGAGATTCACGAGCGATGATCTCGAGGTCACGACGATCACCTGGCAACAGCACAGCAATCTTTATCGGACGGCTGCCCCGCAGGACCAGCAGCCGCCTGCTCAAGGGCGATTATGGCTCCCCGTAAAGCAAAAGCAGCAACCGCTTCAGTCTATGCGCAGCGCCCCTGGCTCAGGCATTACGATTACTGGGTGCCGGCCACCGCGAGTGTGCCGCGTCAGCCGATCTTTCAGGCGCTGAACTTCGCTGCCGTGCAGTTTCACGACCGCGCGGCGACGGCCTTTCTCGGCGCTGAACTCACTTTCGGTGAACTGAAAAAACAGGCCGACAAACTGGCCACCGCCTTAGCAAGGCTGGGCATCGGGCAGGGCGACCGCGTGGGCGTGATGCTGCCCAACTGTCCGCAGTATGTCATCAGCTTTTTTGCCATCACGCGGCTTGGCGCGATTGTGACGAACGTCAATCCGGTCTACACGCCGCGCGAGGTCGAACTGGTGGCGAAAGATTCAGGCATGCGCGCCATCATCGTGCTGGATGCGCTCGCGCCCGTCGTGCAGGGCGTGCAGGTCAACACGCGCATTGAAGATGTCATTACGACCGGCCTGCTCGCTTATTCAGCGAATCCACAGACGGCGCTGCCCGCGCCCGAAGGCACGCATTCATTCACCGCGCTGCTTGCCGGCGTGGACCAGCCGCAGGTGCCGCGCGTTGAGATCAGGGCCGATGACGTGGCGGCGCTGGTTTACACCGGCGGCACTACGGGCGTGCCGAAAGGCGCGATGCTGACGCATGACAGTTTGTGGGCGGCCACGATGATCTGCGATTTGTGGGGCGGGCCGACGTTTCAGCACGGGCAGGGGCGCTCACTGATCGTGATTCCGTACTTTCACGTTTACGGGCTGGTGGTCGGCTGCATCCTGTGCGTCTGGGCGGGAGCGACGCAGATTCAGATTCCGAAATTCGATGCGAACCTGCTGGTGGAAGCGATCAAAAAACATCAGCCGACATTTTTCCCCGGCGTGCCGACGCTCTTTATTTCGCTCATCAACAATCCCGAAGCCGTCAACGCGGGGCTGGATCGCGTGCAGCGCTTCAACAGCGGTTCCGCTCCACTGCCGATTGAAGTCATCGAACAGTTCGAGGCGATGAGCGGCGCGGCGCTGCTGGAAGGTTATGGCATGACCGAAACTTCAGCCGTGACGCATTCGACGGCGATGCTCGCACAGCGCAAGCCGGGCAGCATCGGATTTCCGATGACCAATACCGAATGCAAAATCGTGGACCTCGAAACCGGCACGCGCGAAGTTGCAGTGGGCGAAGAAGGCGAGCTGTGCGTGCGCGGGCCGCAGCTTATGAAAGGTTACTGGAACAAGCCGGAAGAGACCGCCAAAGCGATGCGCGACGGCTGGCTTTACACGGGCGACGTGGCGCGGATGGACGAGGACGGATACTTTTACATCGTGCAGCGCAAGAAAGACATGGTCATCGTCAGCGGCTTCAACGTCTATCCGAACGAAATCGAAGACGTGCTTTTTACGCATCCGGCAGTGCAGGAATGCGCCGTCATCGGCGTGCCCGATCAATATCGCGGCGAAGCGGTCAAGGCTTTCGTCGTCATCAAGCCCGGCGCGCAGGCGACGACAGAAGAATTGCAGGAGTTCTGCCGCGAACGCCTGGCGAAATTCAAAGTTCCGTCATTCATCGAATTTACCGCCGCGCTGCCCAAAAGCGCAGTCGGCAAAGTGCTGCGCAGGGAACTGCGCGAGCAGGAAGCAACGAAAGGAAGTCGGTAGTCAGTAGTCAGTGGTCAGT
>CAYWDW010000083.1:0-11846 GCA_964457105.1 uncultured Heliobacteriaceae bacterium | reverse complement strand
TGCGGACCCAGGGCGCAGCGCGTGCAACCAGCCTGCCTTAATCTCATTGCGCTCCCGCCCGCTGAACCGGCCCGCGCACTGACCCTCAATCTGTTTCTGGCGGGCTGTACTAAGCCACAGCCGATCCCTATAATCAGCGCACTTTTTCACCTGAGCTGATCACGAGACACGAAAGAACAACCTATGCTGAAAGACTTTTTTGCGCTCCGCAACTTTCTGAACTGGCTGCTGATTTTTGTGCCGGCGGCGATGGTGCTGGAACTGATGCACGCCAGTCCGATTCTGATTTTCTCGGTTTCAGCTCTGGCCATTATTCCGCTGGCCGGCTGGATGGGCCGCGCGACTGAACACCTGGCCGAACGCCTGGGCGAGGGCATCGGCGGGCTGCTCAACGCGACCTTCGGCAATGCGGCGGAACTCATCATTGCGCTGATGGCGTTGCGCGCGGGGTTGTTTGAGGTCGTCAAGGCTTCGATTACCGGTTCGATCATCGGCAACATTCTGCTGGTCCTCGGCCTGAGCGTCATGGCCGGCGGGCTGAAGTTTCCGCAGCAGCGCTTCAACACGCAGGCCGCCATGCTCGGTTCGACGATGCTGGCGCTCTCGGCCATTGCGCTGATCGTCCCGGCCATCTTTCACTGGATTGTGACGAGTTCGGGGCGCGCCGGTCAGGCGCACGAACAGGATCTGAGCCTCGAAATCGCAATCGTGCTGTTTATTACCTATGTCCTGAGCCTGATTTTCACGCTCAAAACGCACGCGCATCTGTATGGCGGCAGCGCACACGGCGGCGAGCATCAGGAGGCCATCGGCACCAAAGGCTGGAGCCAGGCGCGGTCAGTGACGGTGCTGCTGGTGGCGACGGCGCTGGTGGCGCTGATGAGCGAATTTCTGGTCGGCGCAGTCGAAGCCGCTTCGCAGACGCTCGGCCTGACCGAAGTTTTTGTCGGCGTGATCCTGGTCGCCATCATCGGCAACGCGGCTGAGCATTCGACGGCGGTGCTGATGGCGATGAAAAACAAGATGGATCTGGCGCTCAACATCGCCATCGGTTCAAGCATGCAGATCGCGCTGTTCGTCGCGCCAGTGCTGGTCTTTGCCAGTTACCTGATGGCGAGCCGCCCGATGGATCTGCTCTTTACCACGCTCGAAGTGGTCGCCATCGTCGTGTCAGTCGCAGTGGTCGCGCTGATTGCGCAGGATGGTGAATCGAACTGGATGGAAGGCGTGCTGCTGCTCGCGGTCTATACGATTCTCGGCCTCGCGTTTTACTTTCTGCCCACAGGTGAAGTCGCGCCGACTCCGACGCCTGGCGCCGCGCCGCACTGAACAGGAGCAGCCACGAAACAGCACAAATGAACACGAATTACCTGAATTGAAGCTGTCGTTGCTTGCGAAGTCTTTCAGCTCACCGTTCGCGTGCTGGCAGGGCGTCGCATTGATGCCGGACCTGATTCATCCATCAGCGGAAGTTTTCCATCAGCAGAATATCGCTGCCGCGTTGATCCAGTTGCGTGTGACTCATCTCGCTTCTTCCGAGGCGATGATCGCCTCCAGGCTTGCAATCAATGGCTCCAGGTCGCCGGTGATAATCTGCCAGAGGATGTTGAAGTCTACCGAGTCGTAGCCGTGAATGAGACGGTGGCGCAGGCTGACGATCTGCGGCCAGGGGATTTCGGGATGGAGCGTGCGCACATCTTCAGGAACACGACCTGCCGCTTCGCCCACAATCTCCAGCAAACGAACCAGGGCCAGATTCAAAAGCTGGTCAGTATCGAGGTCGGCGCGCGTTTGCCCCTGCGTCAGCAGGACGGCTTCTCTGGCGTGATCAAGCATATGGCGCAAGGCTGCCGTTGGGGTCATGCCTGCTCATATTGCGCCTCCGCTTCGGCCTCGACCTGGGCGCGAAAGTACGGGCTGAGAAAATTCGGCGTGTTCAGATCAACCTTCCGCCCCAGGATTTCTGAAAGCTCGGCTTCCATGGCAAAGAAAGCCAGCCCCGGCTCGCGCCCCGGCTCGAATTCAACCAACACATCTACATCGCTGTCAGGACGGAAGTCATTGCGTAACACGGAACCGAAAAAGGCCAGGCGGCGGATGTGATGCTTGCGGCAAAACTCAGCGATCTTTGTTCGGTCAACCGGAATACGAAACATTTCGACCTCTCGTTTATAGCCGGCAGACTTTACCGGCTGTGACTCCCGCGCATTTCAAAGCCATGCAGCCAAATCTTAACTTGATTGCCCAATCAGCGGAAATTCTCCAGCAGCATAATGTCGCTGCCCTGCTGAAGCAGTTCATCTTTTTCCAGCAGGTGTTCGTGATGTTCGACCAGCACAAGCAGCAGGTCGAAAGATTTGGGTGTGAGCGGCACACTCTCGCCATCGCGCAGCAGCAGGCGCTCACGCGCGTCCAGGCGGAAAGAACCAAATTCATAGTGGTCACGCTTGTTCATACCCTTCCATGGGATGTTGATTTGAATTGAGCAGCAGCTTACGGAGATTAACCACTCCTATCCGATTCAAATCCAGAGCGACCAGGGTGGCTCGTCCTGTCTGAGTCAAACCTATCATCAGGGTGAAGTCTTCGTTCCATGCAAAGTGATCAGACCACTTTTGCTGGCGCGGATGAAAAAGATCAACCACTTCACGTGTGAAAGGGTCAACGGCCTGCATCTTGTCGCGCTTCTTTCCATTGCATCCCTGGCAGGCATAAGCTAGGTTCCTCAGCACGGTCTTGCCGCCTCTGGCTCTGGGGACGATATGGTCAATCGCAAATGGGCTACTCGAAGCGGAGTCCGGGCAGTGGCAGTATTCGCAATACCCCCGTGCTCTCTCGATGACTTGCCGTCGCAATTTTTCGCTGATCCGTTCAACGGGCATACCTGCCTGGTTCCATCCCCAGTTGCAGCATCAACTCGTCAACCGAAATCTTTCTGTATTTCGCCAATTCGATGACCGCCCTGAGTCTTTCCACGGCGAGCTTTTCCGTTTCATCCGACAATCGCAGCAACTCGGCATGCTCCTTGTCAGTTATTGAGTCGAACTCCATCTTGTCCGTGAGTTCTTCCATCCGCCGCCGTTTTTGCGGCGTCAGGTCCTGACTGATCCTGAGCAACAACTCCGATTCTTTGCGGGATAAACGCGGAACCTTCTTCTTTGTCTCCGCGCCGACTTCAAACCATTTCCTGATCTGCGCCTGAAGCCGCTTTCGCTTCGCGGTAGAAGCGGACTCCCAGGCCTGGGCAATGTCGGCGTCAACTTTGATCGCGGCAGTTCTCGATGACATAACCTTACTCCTCAGCGATTGATTTCTCGTTCCACAGTCTAATCACTCGGCATCACTCCTGCCAGCCCTGTTCCTCTTCGCAATCATCAGCGGAAGTTCTCCAGCAGCATAATGTCGCTGCCCTGCTGAAGCAGTTCATCTTTTTCCAGCAGGTGTCCGTGATGTTCGACCAGCGCCAGCAGCAGGTCGAAAGATTTGGGTGTGAGCGACACACTCTCGCCATCACGCAGCAGCAGACGCTCCCCGGCGTCCAGCCGGAACGGGCCGAATTCGTAGAAGTATTTGATTGGTTGGCTCATAGCTGCTCCAGTAACTCTCCAGGAACCCGCCAGGAATTCCCAGGCCATTTCTTCGAGTTCCCAAAGGACTGCGTCGCGGCGCGCAGGCTAACGTCCGCCGCGATTGAGCCAGAAACTAAACGCATAGTGGTCGGCTCATTTTAGGGCCGAGGCGGCGAACTGAGCAATCAATTCCCGCCTCGCCTTTCACCCCAAACAAAAACCTCAGTGACCGGTTCGCTCCCGTCAGACCGACAGGCGGGCAGGGAGAGGTCTGTCTTTTTTTGAGAGGAGCAGCCATGTTGATGCGCGCGACCCTGATGTTGAGTTTGATGCTGAGCCTGGTGTTGACGATCAGTTCATTGGGACAGACCCGGCCAGCGAATTTGAAGCCCGGCAGTATGGAGGCGAAGGCGCTGGCTTTCTTCGAGCGGATCGAAGACCGAAGCTTTGATGATTATCTGAAGCGCGTCCGGCTGCCGCAGGTCTCCCGGATTTTTAAGGCGGAAGCCCTCGCGCACATTGCGAAAGGCGAAGAGGTCAGAGTGTCTGACGGAATGAAGGGCAAACTCGCCGCGCTCGGACCGATTCTTCGCTACCACGAGCGTGATTCAGTGATCGAGATCAGAGTGATCGGGGTTAAGCATCTATTCGTCGGGTTACACGGACGCGCGGTCCTGCTCATTTCAGAACCGGCGCTGAATCAACTGACGACGGAAGAACTTCAGGCCACGGTCGCGCACGAACTGGGGCACGAATATTTCTGGAGCGAATTGATGGAAGCCCGCCAGCGGAAGGAACGCGAGACGATGCGCGAAATCGAATTGCGTTGCGACGGCGTCGCCGTGATTGCGCTGCGACGGCTGGGACTCGACCCGGCAAAACTGGTTTCGGCCCTCAGCAGAATGAGGATGCTCAACGCTCGAATCGTGAACACAGACCCGCTTTACCATCCCGAACCCGACGAACGTTCGCGGTTCATCCGGGCGATGAGCGAACTGGCGCAGACGCGAGAAACGACGAAGAGAATTATTGCTCGCAATTGAAGCGCCTTTGCGGATCTCAGCCTCGGTCAGGCGTGCGATTCACCAGGTGGTTCGGACGCCTTTTGATTTCTCATCGGGTCGAGAGCCGCGCTGCGTGTTGATTAGTGGCGGCTTGCTCCTGGATTCCAGAGAATGCCGGGTGATGTTTTCAGCGGCGTGCGGCGGTGGTGTTGTCGGAAGCGGCGCTTCTGAGCGGCTGGCTGGCGGTCAGTTCGCGCCAGACAATCGTTTCGATTGATTCGGCTCGCTTTTCCAGTTCGTGCAGCAGCTTGTCGCGCGAACTGAGCCGCTTTTCCAGTTCCGGGCTGAGCGCATTGCTGGCGCGCTGGCTGTGAAATTTGAGCAGCATTTCATTGGTCTGCTCGACGACTTCTTCCACCTTCCGCACTTTTTCCAGGTCGCTCAGGATGTCAACCGCGTGCGCGAGTTCGTGTCCGAGGACTTCGGCGTAGCGCTCTTCCTTCTTCAATCCCTTGAACGGAATCAGCCCGTCCGGTCGCTGCACAGTGTCGCCGATGTAGGCCTGATCTATATTGGCCAGGTACAGCCTGATGACGGCTTCGTGCCGTTCACCTTTCGGGTCGAAGTGCTCGATGCTGAAGTTACCCGCCGTGCAACTGGAACTGCGCGATTCAGTAATCAGTTCGATATAAATTGAATGACCGCTCGCTTCGGCCCATTCATACAAACTGCGCAGCGTCGGATGCAGCGGCTGCCCCGAGGCGTTCTCGACAAACACGAGCCGCTCAATGGCCTGCCATCGGGGCAGATTGCGCGCTGAAATTCGTTCGGTTCTGATGCCCGAAACCTGTTCGCTGTCAGCACTGACCGGCTGCGACAAAGCAAGCATAACGGAGGAAGCAAACAACACATCAAGTGCGGCGAGGGGGATCAGACGACTGAATTTCATGAAACCTCCTTTGCGCGAGGTCCGGGGTCAGGGTTGCAATGGGGGGCAGCAGGCTGGGAAGGTTGACGGGGAATTTCGTCCGGGCGGAGGCGATGCTGAAGGAGCGCACCGGCGAGACCGCGACGTGACGCGGCGGATTATATGCACAAGCTTCGCGGGGAAGGTAGCAAAAACTACCAGGCAGGCAATTAAATCCGACTGAGGAACGACAGGAGAGCCATCGGCAAAACACGAAGGGCTGGTGGCCCTCACAACCACCAGCCCTTCAACCCTGAACACACAAACTCACACAAAAAGGAAACTCAATGATGACCCGCAACCTGGTGCCTCACACTCTTGAAACGGCCTCACCTTCCGTCTCGCTGTCGCCGATCATCTTTGGTACTTCCCTACACGCTGCCCCCCGGAAAAGGTTCCGCGAATCTCGAAAAAAATTGTCGCCGATGATCGCAAAGGTGAACTGAGGCCGTGCGGCACGGGGCCGGACGCCGCACCCGAAGGCATCTGTGCAATGTCGGCAGCCGCTCACGCCAGGCGGCTGAAAAAGGCCTGTCTGACGCTGTTTTAGCGTGCGCAGGAGCCTTTAATCTGTGGCGAAAATAGTTTTTGACAGCCCTCAGGCAGTCTGCTAAATTGCCTGCCTTGATTTACCCTGTATCTCTGTTCGTTGCGGCTGCCACCTCTACAACTGCGCTGAAATAATGGCAACAATGCCCGCCCCGCGTGTCTGGTTGTGTCGGCAGGTCAGTCGAACAACGAACAGTCCTTTCCTCCTGGAGGTAATCAATCACGCACAAATGAAGACTGCTATCGCGGAGATCGCGCAGACCTACGGCATTGAAAACTGGGGCGCCGGATATTTCAGCATCAATTCCAAAGGACATCTGGTGGTCCACCCTGCCGAAGGCGATCCGCGCAGCGTTGATGTCAAGGCGGTCGTGGATGATCTGCTGGCCCGGCGCGTCAAGCTCCCCATCCTGCTGCGCTTTCCTCAGTTGTTTGCCAGCCAGGTTCGCAAGATGAATCAGTCCTTCCGTGCGGCGATGACTGAATTCAGCTACAAGGGCGAACACCTCGGCGTTTTTCCGATGAAGGTCAATCAGCGCCGTCAGGTCATCGAAGCCTATCTCGAAGAAGGATCAAAATATCGTTACGGTCTCGAAGCCGGCAGCAAACCGGAACTCTTTGCCGCCATCGCGCTCGATCAGGCCGACAATTCACTGCTCGTCTGCAACGGCTTCAAGGATGACAGCTTTATTGACCTTGCCTTTATCGGCAGCCAGGCCGGTAAAAACATCGTCATCGTCATTGAAAAGCTCAACGAACTGCCCAAGCTGATTGAGCGCACGATTGAAAGCGGCATTCGCCCGATGGTCGGCATGCGCGTGCGGCTCTATTCACGCGGCGCAGGCCGCTGGGAAAAGTCCGGCGGCGAACAGTCGAAATTCGGCCTGACCACGACCGAACTGCTCCAGGCCATCAAGATGCTGCGTGATGCCGGCATGATTGACCTGCTGCGCGTGCTGCACTTTCACATCGGCTCGCAGATCACGCAGATCAAACGCGTCAAGGCCGGCGTCCGCGAAGCGGCGCGCGTTTACGCCAAAATTCGCAGGATGGGAATTGACGTTGATCACCTCAACGTCGGCGGCGGCGCGGGCGTTGATTACGACGGCAGCAAAACGAGCTTTGAATCATCGGCCAATTACACGCTGCAGGAATTCGCCAACGACGTCGTTTATACGATCAAGACGGTCTGCGAAGAAGAGAGCGTGCCGGAGCCGAACATCATCACCGAATCGGGGCGCGTGCTGGTCGCCTATCACGCGATGCTCATCACCAACATCATTGATGAGATTGAAACCGTGCAGGGCATTCACAATGCCAACCTGACGGATGATGAGCCGCAGGTGGTCAACGAACTGCATGACCTGTACAAGAGCATGACGGCGAAAAACTTCCTTGAGTATTACCACGACGCGCTCGAACACAAGGAAGAACTTTTCACGCTCTTCGACCTCGGTTACATCAGCCTCGAACAGCGCGCCAAAGGCGAGATTCTGTTCTGGGAAGTCTGCGACAAGGCCAACAACTTTGCGAAGCTGGCGCAGTACAAGTCCGAAGAATTTGACGATCTCAGAAAGCTGCTGTCGGCCAAATATCTCTGCAATTTTTCGGTCTTTCGTTCAGTGCCCGATCACTGGGCGATTGATCAGCTTTTCCCGATCATTCCGATTCACAAGCTCGACGAAGCGCCGACCGACTCGGCCACCCTCGTTGACATCACCTGTGACAGCGACGGAGTCGTGGACCGCTTCGTGGATCTGCACGACGTCAAGGAAGTGCTGGAGGTCCACGATCTCAGGGCGGGCGAACCTTACTACCTGGCGCTGCTGCTGATCGGCGCTTATCAGGAAGTGATGGGCAACTTCCACAATCTGTTCGGCACGACCAACGAAGCCCACGTCATCATTGACGGTGACGGGCAATATCATATCAGCCGTGTCATTCCCGGTTCGCAGTTGGGCGAAATGCTTTCGTTTGCCCGGTACGACAAGGAGTTTCTGCAGGAAGGCTTCAGAAACCTGCTTAATAAACAAATCAGGAAAGGAAGGCTGAACGAGGAAGCTGCAACCCTGTTGATGGCCGAATACGAAGACCATTACAACGGCTACACCTACCTCAACCCGAACGGACGGAAGTGAGGCAGACCCGGTGAGAGAACAGCCGTCAGGAAAAGGAAGCGAAGCAGCGACAAGCTGAGCTGCGTTCTTTTTTTCATCCGGCTCATCCTGTTCTCGTCTGCACTGCCATCCGGCAACAGCCACAATTGACCAATGATCAGACGACTTAAAGGTGCCAAATATCTGACCAAACCGACCCAGCCTCTCAATGTGGACCGCGACCGCAGCGTCCCCGGCCTGCTTGAGAAGATGGAACACATCTCTTTCCAGGGACGCAATCTGGCCGTCGCGCATCAGATCTGGTTGCAGATGCTGGCCGAAAATGCGCTGGTCATTATGGGCATGAGCGGCGCGCTGGTTCCCGCCGGCATGCGCCGTCTGGTTTCATACCTCATCAAGAACCGCTACATTGACGTGCTGGTCTGCACCGGCGCGAACCTTTATCACGACCTGCACGAAACGCTGGGCCGCCATCATTACATCGGCGATCCGGGCATCAGCGATGGCGAATTGCAGGACCAGATGGTGGACCGCATTTATGACACTTTCGCGTCCGAGGAAGAGTTCCGCGAAGCCAACGAATGGATTGGCGGATTCGCGGCTCAGCTCGACAACACGCACCCCTATTCGACCCGCGAATTTCTGCACCTGCTGGGCCGTGAACTGAGCGAAATCGCCACCGAGGACGGCATCCTCACTTCAGCCTACAAATCCCGCGTGCCGATCTTCTGCCCGGCCATTACCGACAGCGCCTTTGGCGTTTCCATCGCCATCAGCCGCATCGAGAAAAAGAACCCGTTCCAGTTCGACGCCCTCCAGGACGTGGTTGAACTTGGTCAGGTTGTCTCAAAGGTGCGTTCGACCGGCGTGGTCTTTTTCGGCGGCGGCACGACCAAGACCTTCGTGCAGCAGAGCGAATCAACCGCAAGCGCGCTGACCGGACAGACGCGCGGTCACAAATTCGCCGTTCAGGTAACCACCGAATCTCCGCATTACGGCAGCTATTCCGGTGCTGATTTCGACCAGGCGCAATCTTTCGGCAGGCTGGCGAAAAATGCCCGCGCCGTCACCGTCCGCTGCGATGCGACGATTGCCATGCCAATGCTCGTCACCTCGCTCTCGCAAACCGCCTCGAAGGCATTGCGCACCCGCAAGCGCGTCCAGTTCATCTTCGCCAGAGACCTGAACATTCAGGTGCCGTAGCTGGTCAGCCGAGCGTCGTCATCAACTCCGGCGACGTCAGCCGTTTTGTGAGCCAGCCGCTGACCGTGTGACACGCCACGCCGAAGGTGCAGGTCAGTCCGCGCAGCCTGGCGACCTTCCTGATCCGCCCGAAGCATAGCGGCCTGCTCCTGCTCAGGTGGGACAGTACGCGGGCGTCAGCGAGCGCCCTGTGCATGGCCCCCGCAACCCCGCGCACAATCCCCGGCCCTGACAGGGCCGCATTTGAAATCAGGTGCGGCCCTGTCAGGGCCGGTCCACATCTGGCCTCTTCTCGGGGGCGTTGCCCCCGGCTATTGAATGCCGCCCTTTCAGGGCGAAGACCATTTCAACTTTGACTTCGTACACCACGGTCACGCGCAAGGTTTGAATCGCGGCATTCTTCCGGGCATAATCGCGATTTCAATCACCGCACAGGCAACACATTCAGACCGCAAAAGGAATCATAACGATGCAGACATCTCCGTTCAGTCACATCGAACAGGCTCCGCCCGATCCGATCATCGGGCTGACCGAAGCTTTCAATGCCGACAGCAGTCAGCGCAAAGTCAACCTGGGCGTCGGCGTTTATCAGGATGCGACCGGCAAAGTTCCGATCCTCAAAGTTGTCAGCGAAGCTCAGGCGCGCTGGCAGGCGCAGGAAACGACCAAGACCTATCAGGGCATTGACGGTTTTCCGGCTTTCAATCAGGCGGTGCAGCGGCTGCTTTTTGGCGCTGACGCGCAGGTCATTGCCGAAGCGCGCGCCGTCACGGTGCAGGGCATCGGCGGCACCGGAGCTTTGAAGATCGGCGCGGATTTTCTGAAACGCTTTCTGCCCGAAGCCGCAGTCTGGATCAGCACGCCAAGCTGGGAAAATCATCAGATGCTTTTTACGGCTGCCGGCTTCAGGGTCAACAGCTATCCGTATTACGACGCTGAAACGCACGGCCTTGATTTTGGCGGCATGCTGAATACGCTGAAAACACTGCCTGCCGGCAGCGTCGTCGTGCTGCACGCGTGCTGCCACAATCCGACCGGAGTTGATCTGAGCAACGATCAGTGGCGGCTGGTGATTGATGTCTGCCGCGACAGTCGCCTGATTCCGTTTCTTGATTTTGCTTATCAGGGCTTCGGCGACGGGCTGGAGGCCGATGCGTTCGCCATTCGCGCCTTTGCCGAGGCCGGCTTGCCGTGCCTGATTGCCAGTTCGTTCTCAAAATCGTTTGCGCTTTATCGTGAGCGCGTTGGCGCGCTGACCGTGCTGACCGCGAGCGCCGCAGAAGCGAAGCGCGTGCTGAGTCAGGTCAAGCGCGTCATTCGCACCAACTATTCCAGCCCGCCATCGCACGGCGCGCAGGTCGTCAACCTGGTGCTCAATGACGCCGAACTGCGCGCGCAGTGGGAAGTTGAACTGAAAGACATGCGCGAACGCATTCAGCAGATGCGCGGCAAGTTCGTTGACATGCTCCGCGAAAAAGGCGTCGAGCAGGATTTCAGCTTTATCAAAAATCAGCGCGGGATGTTCTCGTTTTCGGGCCTCTCGCCTGAAGCCGTCAAAACATTGCGCGAGCAAAACAGTCTGTACATCGTCGGCAGCGGGCGCATCTGCCTGGCGGCGATGAATGACCACAATATCGGTTATATCTGCGAAGCTATTGCTGACGTGTTGTAATCAATAAACCAGATGACGGAACAAACGGAACAGTACGGGGAGCGGTAGCGACCTGGCGCCGTCGAGTTTTCACAAAACCGGGTCGCTACCGCTCTCCGTACTGTTCCGTTCCGTCATCTCTCTTTTCCCTTCTTCACTACACAACTTATGAATAACGAAAAGATCAGTCGTCGAACTTTTGTCTCAACTTCTGCGGCGTCAGTAGTCGTGGCTGCCGCAAGTCGCAACCGGGTCCTGGGCGCCAACAACCGTTTGCGCGTGGGCGTCATTGGCTGTGGCGGGCTGGCCCAGGGCGCGCACATTCCTTCGCTGCTGCGGATGAAGGATTCCGACAACGTCGAAATCGTCGCGGTCAGTGATGTCTATCAGAAGCGGCTCGATCAGGCCGCGACCACGACCGGCGCAAAGCCGATCAAGGATTACCGCGCGCTGCTCGATCAGAAAGACATTGATTACGTCGCCATCGTCACGCCCGAACACTGGCACGCGAAGATGACGCTTGACGCCGCCGACGCGGGCAAGCACATCTATTGCGAAAAGCCGATGACGTGGTCCATCGAAGAAGCCAAGAAGGTCGTCAAAAGGATTCAGCAGACAAAGCTGAAAATGCAGGTCGGCGTGCAGGGCATGTCGGATGATTCATACGAAACCGCGCAGCGGATGATCAAAGAAGGCGCGATTGGCCGACCCATTCAGGCGCAGATTGATTATTCGCGCAATCACAAACGCGATTTCTGGGTCAGCGAAGAACCGGACAAGGATGTC
>CAYWDW010000082.1:11064-12123 GCA_964457105.1 uncultured Heliobacteriaceae bacterium | reverse complement strand
CGACCCTGGCGCGGGCGACAGTCGTAAAATTGATTCCAAGCTTTCACTGGCAATTGCTGGCAGGCTGAGTACAGAAAGAGAGTCAGCCAGCACCGGCAAGTATTCACCAAACCGAACCAGCCTGCAATCCCGATCAGGCCGAGCGCCGCTGTTGGTCAGCGCATCAGTTGAATTCATCATCCGCTGCGCTGAAGGAACGTCCGTCACTGAATATCAACTCAGGCGGCTCAGGCGGCTGGACGAAAAAAGGATCGCCGGGAGTTTCGGGCATCAAGCGGTGGTTTCCTGAGCGCGTCAGGCGGGTCGGACAAAAATGTCGTGTAGTTCCAGTCCGAGAAGATTGGCCCGGCGACCTTTCATATCAGCCGCGGCAACCTGACCAGAGGGGAGTATGGTTTCCTGCCGCCCGGACTGTCAGTGCAAGTATGAATTCCAGCAGGAAATGTACACCTTCAGCGTTGAGTGGTGACCGTCAACTCAGGATACCGCTGCTGTTGCAGCCGCTCCGGCAATGGTGGGCTACCTGTCGCATCTCTGAACAGAGCTGCTGGTAACACAATCGACTCTGGTCAATCCCGGTAATTGGCCCCTTTCAGGCAATGGCAGGAAGGTTTGATATGAAATACAGGCTTGCGTTTTTGTCGCTGCTACTGGCGGTTACTTTTGGCCTGCTCGCAACCAGGAGCCAGGCGCCGCAGTCACGCCCGCACACGCAGGACGGCCCGGCGAGTGCGGTGTCGCCGCCTACGACTCCAGAGAAAGTGGGGCAATCAACCGCTCACTCCGATGCATCATCTCTGGGCGAAAGACTGATGACAGGCGGCGAACATCTTCCCAGCCGCCCGTCATCCCGAGGGAGATAGCCATGACCATTTACTGTTCGAGTTGCAGCGCGCCAAACTTCGACGGCGCAGCCTTCTGCACTACGTGCGGCGCGATGCCGGTGAGAAGCGCGACTGAGGATCCTTCCACGGGGCGCGCTGTTTCGGGGCCATTACCTCCGCCGCCAGCGCCGCCGCCTTACGAACCGGGAAGAGACTTACGGCAGACGAGCCAGCC
>CAYWDW010000082.1:0-11043 GCA_964457105.1 uncultured Heliobacteriaceae bacterium | reverse complement strand
GGTGTCGTATCAACCGCCGCCGACTCATCAATCGCCGCCCGTGATCTATCAGCAGCCGGTCTACGTCAACCAGCCTGTAGTCGTGGTTGCGAACAAGTCGAAGCTGGCCGCTGGGCTACTAGCCCTCTTTCTTGGCGGCCTGGGCGTGCATCGGTTTTACCTCGGCCATAACGGTATCGGGGTCACGCAACTCCTGCTCTGCCTCGGCGGCTGGCTGACGTGCGGAATTACGACCGCCGTCGTGCTGATCTGGAGCCTGATTGACGCCATCCTGATCTTCACCGGCTCGATCTCAACCGACGCACAGGGGCACCCGCTGATTTAGGAGGCCGATAAATGCGAAGCAGGCTGACAGGCAGGGCGAGAGGAGATCGGCAGTGGCTGCGAGGTCTGACGTTGGCGTTGCTTGTGGTCGCGCTTGGTGGTTGTAACGGGTCTGACCCGATCACGCGCAAGCAGGCAGAGGCCGTGCCGAAGGAAAAGCCAACCGCTCCTCCCGCCTCCTCGACCGACGATCTGATTGTCTACCTCGACACGAGCAGTTCGATGAAGGGCTACGTGCAGGCGGACGGACGGTCTGTCTTCAGTAAAACTCTGCGCCACCTGCGTGCCTTTACCGCCGTCATGTCGCCGCCGATCAAAGTGCAGTTGCGGACGGTGGATTCGGTCGTCGGCCCGCTCCTGTCGAACGTCGAACTCTCGAACGCTTCGACGAGTCAGGACTTCTACAGGGGGACAGAAACCAATCTGGTGGGCGCTTTCGTCAGTTTCGCTGAGAGCCTTCAGGCTGCGTCGCCGCCCGCGTTACATGCGCCAGCGGCGCAGAAAGGGGCGGCCTTCCAGGCCGTGGTGGCGCAGCCCAGCCCTCAGCCCGCCGCACCGCCGCAGCCGCCCGCGCGCTTCCACGTTCTCATCACCGACGGCGTGCAGTACGCAAAGAAACAGAACGCCGCGACGGATTGTGCGGCGGGTGCCGATCAGTATTGCGTGCAGAAGAAAATCTTCGAACTGCTCAGACAGGGCTGGGGCGGCGCGGTCATCGGTCTGCGCAGCCAGTTCTGCTGCGCCATTTTCTCCGAGCAGAGCCAGCGGCCTGTGCCTTACAACACGAAAGGCCGCGACCGGCAAGAGTACCGGCCCTTCTACCTTTACGTCTTCTCGCCTGACCGCGAGGCTCTGAGCCAATTCGTCACGCGCTTCAAGGAAAGCCTGCGCCGGGCCGTCGGCGAGCAGGAACTGGTGCTGCGCGAGTTGGCGCTGACCGCGCTGTACGCCGAGGGCGAAATGGCAGGCCACTTCCGGCGGGATGACTTCGAAACGGAGAACAAAGAGGCGCTGCGCGCCGCGCGGGTGGACGACAAGGAGCCGCTCTACATCTCGCTCAAACTCAGGGCCGGTGGGCAGGTGACCGAAGTTCCTTTCACGCTCAAGCTCAAAGTCCCGTGGACGGCGCACGCGCTCGACAGCGGCAGCGCGAAGGAACTCGCTGACCTGCTGCAATGGAGCCTGGAGACGACTTACCCCAAACAGGAGCAGCCCGGTCACCGCTACCCTGAAATCAAACTTTTGAGCGGGGCGGCGGCGGACGTGGGCGACGGGCGCGTGGCGATTCGCGGCGTGGCCCGCTGGCTGTCCGGTGCGGGCGAGCAGGACTGGCGCGCTTACCACCTGGTTGCCCGGCTGAATCACGATTCGGAAGCGCCGCCCTGGGTAAGCGAGTGGTCAACGGATGACGACAAGGCGAGCGCCAATGGGGGGAAGACTCTGGACTTGAAGCTGGCGCTGCTCGGCATCTGGCGCAACGATATGCTTAAGAATCAGAGCGTGGCCGAAGCCTACTTACGCATCGGCCCACAATGAACATACAGGAGGTGGGCGAACAATGATCGCGCTATTTCAGGATGAGGGATCGCGCTCGTGGCTGGACACGGTCGCCGGAGTCTTTATTAAGCCCGGCATGATTGATGAGCCTGGGGCACATGGCACGGCGGTCAGTTGGATGATGACGGGCCTCGTCATCGCCGTGCTGCTGACGGGGGCGATGGTGCTGCTCAAATGGTTGCTCAAGGAACGCGCCGCCATCAAGCAGAAGCGGTGGCCGCTCTCGAAGGTCTTCGGCTACATGGCCGTCGGGCTGTTCCCGGCCTTCGCCGTGTTGCTCGGCGTCTACTATTTGAGCCTCGACTTCATAACCATGCTCGGCCCGCAGGGCTTCTTCAAAGGCGTGGTCTTCGCCTGGCTCGTCTACCTCATTGCGATGGTCGTCAATGATCTGATCTGGCAGTGGTCGCGCACGGATTACGGGCTGCGCTGAGGGCTGAGAGGAGGAAAAATGCTGAACATCTTTATTGCCGTCGGCGGCAGCGGGACGAAAGTGGCCGAGGCGCTAGTGCGGATGCTGGCCGTCGGCTTCCCGACAAAGTGCGATCAGAACGCCCTCCCGACGAGCGCGGGCGACGAGATGCAAATCTGGCGGCTCGACCCTGACCGCAGCTCCGGCGCGGCACAGGCGCTGCAAAAGGCCGTGGACGAGTACGGCTTCTTGCAGGAGAACCTGAAGAAAGAGAACACGGCGAGTCAGTGGGCTATGGAACTGGATACGGAACTGCGACACCTTGACCCTCTCAACCTCGCCGGACACGCTGCCAAGACCAATCAGGTCAAAACGCTCGGCGGCATTCTCAACTCGCTCGACAGCGGGCGCAAAGAATCCACGCCGTTCCTCAACCTCTTTTACGAGCCGAAGGATTTAGAGGTCGAGATTGACCGGGGCTTCTACCAGAAGCCGTTCATCGGCGCACCGATCATGGCGATCTTCGCCGAGTTGCTCAAAGACCCGAACTCGCCCGGCGGGCGGCAGTGCAACCTGGCCTTCCTGGAGACGAGGGCGGTGCGCTTCTTCCTCTGCGGCAGTTTGCACGGCGGCACGGGCGCCTGCGGCGTCCCCGTCATGGGCAGGTTCCTCAGCGAGTGGAAGAAGGCCAAGCTGCATCTGGACTGGCAACTCGGCGGCTGTCTGCTCGCGCCCTACGCCGTCCCGCCCGCACCGCCCTTCGAGCGGCTGCGCGACGCGCGGGAGTTCTCACCATCGCTGGCCGATGATTACGTGAAACGTTTCGGCAACGTCTCACCGTTTAACTGGCTGCCGACGCCCGAGGACAAGCGGCAGCTGGCTGCGCAAATCCTGCTCGGCTTCTACGCTCACCCGGACGACATGACCGACCGCGCGCGCCAGAGCCTCGTCTACTATCGCGACCACATCGCCGCCTACTTCAACGCGCTCTATCTCGTCGGCAAGCCAACGCCCGACCAGCTTGAGCAGTGGAGTAATGGCGGCGCGAGCCAGCAGAACCCGATCAACTCGGCGGAGGTCACGGCGGCGCTCGCAGCGCTCAACTTCTTCGCGGGCGCGCACGAGCGCGAGAATCAGCCGAACACGTACGTCATCGGCTCGGCCACGCGCACGCTCCAGGAGAAGGCGCACCTGCGCGACCTGCCGCAGTACTTCTGCGCGCCCCGCGCGGAGCCGATTGACCCGGAGCAGGTTCTGCTCGCCACGGCGGCGCTGCGCCACTTCATCACGCACCAGCTGCCGTGGAGCGACCCCGTCAGCACGTGGCCGACCGAATTGCAAAAGCTGAAGGAATTCTACCGCGCACACCCGGAGCGCGAGGACGAGGACAGATATTCATACACCCGCGCGATGCGAGTCCTGACGGACTCGATCAACGCCCTGCTCGCGGCGCACAGCGCCGTAGGTTGGGAAGGCACGGATCACGCGCAACTCAGCCTGCTGCTCTCCGACGATCCGGCGGCGGTCGAGAACGTGACCAACAGCTTGAAGGCCAAAATCCTGAGCAGCGAGGCGCGCGGTGAGATGCGGCTCGGCCACTCATCCGTGCGCGCCTCGACGAAAGAGTTCGGCGGCTGGTGTCCGCCGGGGACAGAGTTTTCGCGCGGCGAATACCTGCGCCACGTCTGGGCAGAGTTGTACACACGGGTGGCGGCGGCAGCCGGCTAGGCGGTCTAAAGCGCAGTCGGCGAAAGTGGCGCACTGAGAAAGTAGCGCCTTGATGAAGAGGAGTGAGCGCGATGCAGAATTTCGCAATTCAGGTTTTGCTGAACAATATGATTCTCGGCAGCGGGGCAGGCGTGCAGCAGGAGCGCCGCTTCGCGCGCCTTCCGGCGAGCAACCTCCAGCCGCCGGAGTATGACCCGAAATACTTCGAGACGCTGCCGACGGCCTGGGCCGTCGCTTACACCTTTCAGCGCGCCGTCGAGAAAAACAATCTCGCCGCTGTCGAGGAGTGGGTGGCGTTGATGCTGCTCCATCTGAACGACGTACTGCACCTCGAATCGCATGAGCAGCATCAGTTGCAGGACGAGTACGACCGCGATCTCTGGCCCGCGCTGAGCGGCACCTATCCCAGCCCTAAGCAGGATCGCCTGACTGGAATCAAGCTCTTGCAGACCGACGGCGGCGTGGTTGTCGGCGCTTACTATCCGGGCATCATCTTCTTCCCAGGTCGCGGGCGGGCGTTGTGGCGCAGCGACGAGAACCTCGCGGCCTATCTCGACGGCGACCGGCTCTCGTGGGCGAAGTGCCGCGAGCTGCTGCTGCAAAACGAGAGCGACTGGGGCCGCTTGCTGCTGCGGTTGAAGAGCCTCGCCGAGCATCTCGAACTGGAGAGCAAGCGCACGCTGCAAAACTTCTACGGCCAGGAGCCTGGGTTCAGAAGCCTGAGCGCTCACAGCCCACTCGAAAAGCTCGACGAGATCATCAACCCGCCGCCGAGGCGCGAGCAGCGCAACCTGCTGGAGAATTACCCATTCCAGCAGGAGCGCGAGGGCGGGACGACTTACTACCTCGTCTCCGGCCTGCCCGCCGCCGACTGGATGCGCAACGCCATCAGCCCCGGGCTGCCCGCGCCGAATCAGTACGAGCGCGCGTCCGAGACGCAACTCCGTGTGCGCTTCGGCGGCCGGCAGCACACCTATCAACTCGGCGAGCGCGACCGCATCGTACTCCTCAAAGACCTGTTCCTGGAGAAGGATCCTTACTGGTGCGCGCTCAGCCGCGAGGCCGCCGACGGACAGACCGGACAAATCCGCCGCCTGCACCGGCAGGAGATCACCAACAGCTCAGGAGCGTTCGTGCAACTCAAGCCGAGCGACGTGGCGATCTGCCTGGCCCCGGTGCGCAGCCGCATCTTCGGGCATTTTCCGCAGCTGCTCGCCAAGCCGGAAAAGTATGTCGCCGTGCGCGGGCGCTCGGCGACGGGCGGGCTGGAGTGGGAGTTCACCGTCTTCAATCAGAAGATCATTTGGCCAACGGAGCCGAAATACTCGAAGGCGCTGCCGGATTCGGCGTTGGAGTTGTGGCCGCCGAAGGTCGCCGTGCAGTGGAATCTCTACGTCGCTCATGGGCGCGGCGCGCGTCAGGATTCGTGCGGACGCTGGTCGTTGGTGGACGAAAACGGAGAGACAGGCGAGAACATCAATCTGGCCGAGGATGAGTATGTCAACATCCTCAGCAAACCGGGCCGTCCGAACCGCCCGATGGCGCTCCGCCTGCGCGACTCTTCCGACCAGGAGCGCGGCGTCCTGTTTCTCTCAAAGTTCGACGAGCAGGTTAACATAGGCATCCCGGCCAGCCTGGCCATGGACTTCGGCACGAGCAACTCCTGTCTGGCGTACAAGACCGAAGGCAACTCGCCGCAGCCACTCATGTTCGACGAGAAGCTCAGCCCCCGGATGCTCTGGGGTCTGCCGCCCAACTTCGAGAACCCCGGCTTTGTGCCGTTCAAGTGGGGCGGGTGCAAAGGCTATTTCCCGACGCTGCTGCTCTCGCGCCTCTCGACCAGCGCCGCCGAAATCAAACCGGAAAACTTGGAGGCGAAGCACCTCTTCTGGTTCGACATTCCAGGCCTGCACCGGGGGATGGAGGAGAGCGTCTTCGGGGGCGGCATCAGCAACACCTGGGGGATTCGCAAAAACCTCAAGTGGGATGCCGACCGCAAGAAACACTGGGAGCGTCCGGTCTTCCTCGCCCTGGCGATGCTCTACGCCCACGCCGAGTTATTCTTCAATCGCCAGGCCCGCATCACGAACTACGTCTTCACTTTCCCACTGGCCTTCAGCGAAACCGAGCACGAAGGTTTCCACAACGAGGCCCGGCAGGTCATCAGTCGCATCCGGCAGTTCTGTTACGGTGACAGGGGCGCGAACTTCGGTTATGTGGATTCGGTGGATGAAAGCACTGCCATTGCCCGCTCGGTTGCGGCAGTTGCCAACAAAGCCGTCGTCGAAGTCTTCGTCGACATCGGCGGCGGCACGAGTGACCTGGCCATCCGCCACGACGGCAAGTTCATGGTGCTCGACAGCATCAAGATCGCGGGCCGCTCTTTCTTCACCGCCGCCGAGGAGAACTTCGACAACGGCGCGGTGGCCGTTGAAGGCAGCGCGAAGTTCAAAGAGCATCTGAGTCGACTCATTGCTGATTCCATGCCGATTGACCAGCTCGGCCAGGCGCTCGCCCTCTCGCGGGCGCAACAGCTCGACCTCGGCACGTTCTATTCGCTCGCCATCAACCGCCTCGACGACCAGGCCTTCCGCGAGCGCGAGGGAGCGATTCTGCAACAGGGCATGGGCTGGCCATCTTATCAGCTTTACCGCACAGAGCTTTTCTTCCGCCACATCCTCGCCTACGCGCTGCTGCAAGCCTGCGCGGTCGTGGCTGACCAGCAGCTCGACGCGCGGACGCTGACGAGCGGGATCAAACTGATCCTGAGCGGCAACGGGTGGGGTCTGATGCTCTTCGGCGAGTTCCGCCGCTCAAAGGAGAAGGTGAAAGAGGAGTGCCGTCAGTTGCTCGACCTGCTGCGGGCTGAACTGCTCAAGGACTATGAGGGCGAAGAGCTGAGCGAAGAGCGACAGCGCGAGCGCGACTGCTTGCTGAACCTGCGCGTCTCCGACGTGGACTTGCTCAACGAGCGAACGCTCAGCAAAGCCAAGACTGACGTGCCGGTCGGCGCGCTGACGACCGTCGTGCAACGCCAGGCGCAAAGTAATGGCAGCGAGAGTACGAGTCCGTATGCTGGAGTGACGCTCGGCGGCGTGAGTCTCAACGGCAGTCACCCGGTTACTGTCCGCTGGTGCGACCGCTGGGGAATCGAAGACATCAAGCGCAAACACGGCTTCCACCACATGCGCGGCGAGCGCGTTGACAACCTCGAAATCGCCCCGCCTGAGAGCTATGAGCGCCCGCTCGATCACGCACTCTCAGTCTTCACGCTCCTCGCCGGCTCAGGCCAGAGCGACCCGATGCCGCCCGAAGAGTGGCAGAAGATAAACAGCCTGCTCTGCGATTACGGAGCTTACGTTGACCCGGAGAGCTACAAGCTCGCGCGCGCGCCGATTAACTACTTCGTCTCGCGCATCCTTTACCCGGAAGACGCCGAGCATCTGTTCATCAAACGGCTGGCGGAGATTAACAAGACACTCAAGTAGCGGGAGGAGAAGTCAATGAAACATGAGATTCGGTTATTGTTCCTGGCCACCCTGCTGTGGTGGCCCACACAAACCTTTGCACAGGACCATGCGGAGTTGGACGACCTTAAAAAGCTAGTGACAAGAGCTAAATCTGACTTTGATCAACTGATGACGGAGAACGACCAGTTTCGCGGCCTCCCGACAAACAAGCAAGCGGCGGAGAAAGAGAGCTATATAAAAGGTGCGCAAGAGGAGCTTAAGAAAATACAGGAAAGCATACGAACATTACAAAGCAACTCCGATGGCTATTTGAACGGCTTGCAGTCCGACGACCTGAACCGGAAAGGGATAGAGACGCTCAAGGACCAGGCTACCAAGGTCAGCAGCGAGCTTGAGAATTTAGAAACCAGGTATTTCCACGAGAGGAAAATCAGTGACGGCCTGAAAAAGTTCGGTCCACGGATTAGCGACCTTCTAGGTGAGTTGAGTGAAACCTCCGAGTCACTCAAGCCACCCCTCTCAGGCTCCCTCACATCAAGTCCTTCAGCGTCGGATTCTAATGGGACACCGACCGACGGCCTAACTTTGTCTGTAGAGAGCATGCTCAAAGGACTGTTCAGCCTGCTGCCTTTCTTCGTCCCGATCTTATTCATCCTCGCCTGCACCTGGTGGCTGAAACATCGCGGAGATCAGGTCGAGTATGTCCTGAAGAAGCGGCTAGCACAGACTGACCAGCGGCAGCAGGAACTCATGGATCATCTCAACAACTTGAGCGCCGCGGTCAAGGAGAATGCCAACCATCTCTCCACGTTTGACACTAGCGTGAAGCCGCTCTGGGCAGAGGTTGCTGGCTTGCGCGCCAGCCTGCATTCGCTACAGCAAGACCAGCGGGATATCATCCCGCGCCCGCGCACGGAAGAGCCGCCGCCGGAGCCTGCACCCGGCACAGTCTCTGTTGCCGAGTATTTGGGCCGTCTGGTCGGCCACAGTCACCGGGCGAAGCATGCGCTGATTCCTCCGGATGCCTTACAGAAGGCGGGCGATGACGGGATCTACGTGGTCGCGCCCGGCAGGCGTTCCGGCTTGTTCGAGGTCGTGCCCGGCTACCCACGCTTCACCAGCGGGCAGGATTTCGCGCGTTACCAGAAGTTCTACGACTGCGATCAGCCCTCGTCGGGCGAGGTCTTCATCGTCGAACTGGCCCTCGCCACCTACGACTCAGCATCGCATCAGTACCAACTGTACAAGAAGGGCCGACTGCAAATCGGCTGATCAGGAAGGAAGACATGGCGACACAGCGACTGAGGTTCTTCTGCCTGCGGCATCAGGAAGTTTCTTACGCCGGGCGTGACGAAGCACAGATCGTCTGCGAGCAGGGGCCGCACACGCTGAGCGAGAACCTGCTCGGCGACCGCTGGGAGTTCTGCTGCTCGTGCCAGAGCTTCAGCCCGCGCGCGGAGCACGAACCGGCGCACGATAAATGCCTCGTCTGCGAACGCCACGTGACGTTTCGTTACCTCTGTGACAGTTGTGAGACACTGAGCCTGGAGACTCAGGATCAACCGAAAGAGAAGCTCTTCACTGTCACCAGCGCGGGCCAGCCGCAGCCCGCCTGCCCGTGCTGTTTGACGCTGCCGGGGTCTAAAGTCCATAAGCACCACTGCGACGCGCTGAAGACAACAGTCTACACGGCGCGCACGATGTGCCCGTGCTGCGGCGACTCGACCGCCAGCCTGCGGCTGATTGCGAAGCCGACGAACTACATCTTCCCGCCCACCTTCCGCAAACCGGTGGCCGATTACCTAGCCCATCTGAATGCCGACGCGATTCAGTGCGACACGATCCCGGCACACCCAAACGTGCTCACGGTCAACGCGGGCGGACAGTTTTGGCTGCTCAAATACCGCGACGACCATTTCATCGCCCTGCCCGGCGCAACGCGGATTGACTCGGCGCGTGATTACGCGGGCTTCCAGCCCTTCTTCGACTGCGAACCGCAGGGCGCAGGAGAGTTGATTATTCAAGCGCCCGCCGTCACAGCCTTCGATCCGGCGACACGCGAATACATCCTGACGCAAAGAGGGCGGCTGGAAGTGCGAACGGCGCCGACTAAAGAGCAGCCGTCCGCCATGCCCATTCTTCACGCTCCCCCTCAACAGCCGCAGTTTCCATTGCCGCCATCGCTGCCCGACAGCACTACCCTTTCCGCCTCTGGTCAGCGGTCGAAGCTCAAGCCGCCGCTCATCGCCGTCATCGGCGTGGCAGCCTTACTCGTCTTCGGCCTGGCCTTCTATTTTTTCTTCACTTCCCAGAAGCGCGAGATCATCTCGAAGCTCAGACAGGGCCAACTTGTCACGCCGCAGGGCAGCAGCGCCTACGACCTGTTTCTGAAAGGCGGACTGAGCGAGGGCGATGTGGCCGACATTCGCGGCGTGGCGGTTCCCATCCTCAGCGAGCGCGGCGATCAGGTCATCAGGCAATTGGTGAGCGACGGTTACACGCCGACGCCCGCCGAGTTGAGCGACACCGCGCGTGTTTACGAATGGCTGGACAAGCTCAACCCTCAAGACCGGCACAAAGCGCGCAAGCACTATTTTCAGGGCCGCCAGGCTTACGAGGGCAAAGACTACAACGGCGCTGAGAACGAATTCCGGCAGGCGATGCGGCTCGACTCTGCGTGGGCCTTGCCCGTCAACACGCTGGCGCGCGTCTTCATGCGGCGCAAGGATTATCTCGGCGCGCAAAACTGCTACCAGAAGGCGATTGAGTTAGAGCCGAACTGGATGTTCCCGCGCATCAACCTCTGTGTGCTGAGCGCCGAGAACACGCGCAACTACTACCTGGCCGAAGAGGCTTGTCGCGGCGTGCTGCAACTCGACTCGAACAAAGCATCGGGCCATTACTTCCTCGGACGCGCGCTGGAAGAGCAGGGGCGCGGCTGCGAGGCGGTGAGCGCGTACCAGCAGGCGCTGAGTCTGGCTGCGAATACCACCGATCCGGGCTTCAACGTCGAGCGGCTGAATAAGCGCCTCGGCCAGTTGGCGGCGCGGTGGTCTTGTTAGGAATGATGAACATGCCTCGCCCGCATCTGCGTCGGCTCATGATGCTGTTGACTCTTGCCCTGTCGGCGACGCTGGCCGGGTGGTGGCTCTATCAGTCATTCAATCTCGACCTGCTGATCTCTGGCGGCCTCATCCTGGATGGCACGGGCGGCGCCCCCTACCACGCCGACGTGGCCGTGCGCGACGGCAGAATCGTCGGCGTGAGTCGCTGGCGCTACCTCCTCGCGCGGCCTCGCACACAGCTTAACGCCGCAGGCAAAGTCGTCGCGCCCGGCTTCATTGACGTACACACACACGTTGAAGGCAATCTGCCGCGCAGCGGGGCGTTCAGGCCGGAAAACTTCTTGCGGCAGGGCGTAACGACACTCATCACCGGCAACTGCGGACGTTCGCGAACGGATGTGGCCGAGATGCTGGCAGCGCTGGAAAAACGCGCGGTGAGGTCGTCGGCCAACTGCCGCCTGAAAGGAGGTAGTCTGTGACACGGCTC
>CAYWDW010000081.1:0-12191 GCA_964457105.1 uncultured Heliobacteriaceae bacterium | reverse complement strand
GTCGCGGTACTGGACCGGCGGCGCTGCCCATACACTGATCTGAAAACCGATCTAACTTAACCCCATTGCGCTGACGCCTCGCCTTCATCAGTCTCGCTGTCCTGTCAGGTTCTGTGTTAATGTCGCCGTTACAGCGCGGCAAGGTCATCATCCAACACAAACAAGACAAATTGAAAAGGACACTGGCATGTTGCTGGGGATTGATTTTGGGACAACTCGGACGGTCGTCGCCGCGGTTGATCGCGGCAATTATCCGCTGGTCAGCTTTCAGTCTGAAACCGGCGATACTTATGAATGGTACCCGTCGCTGATTGCCGCACGCGGCAATGAACTGGCCTTTGGCTTTGAAGCGGCAGCGCGGCAGGCGGAACCGGGCTGGACGCTGCGGCGCGGCTTCAAGCGCGAACTCGCCACGCTGGGGCCGGAGGAGCTGGTCCGCATCGGTGAATGCGAAGTTCCGGCGCTCGAACTGCTGACCGATTTTCTGGCGCAACTGCGGCTGGAACTGCTGGGCCGATCCAACCTGCGCCTGCGCTCGCGGCAGAAACTTGAAACGACCATTTCAGTCCCGGCCAATGCCAACAGCAATCAGCGCTTCCTGACCATCGAAGCCTTTCGCCGCGCCGGTTTTGAAGTCCGCGGGGTCCTCAATGAGCCATCCGCAGCGGGCATCGAATACGCTCATTACGCGCAGGCCAACAACATTTCATCGCGCCGCGAAAACCTGATTGTGTACGATCTTGGCGGCGGCACTTTTGACACTTCAATCATCAGCATCGCGGCGCGGCAGCACGAAGTCATCAGCAGCGAAGGCATCAGCCGTCTCGGCGGTGATGATTTCGATCTGCTGCTGCTGAGTCTCGCCCTGAAGGAAGCAGGCATTCGGGTCAGCGATGTTTCTGATCCGGCCCTGACGTGGCTGCTGGAAGAATGCCGCGAGAAAAAAGAAGGCCTCAGCCCGAACACGCGCCGCGTGGTGATTGATCTTGAACGCATTCGCCCCGGCGCAGGCGAAGTGATTGTCAGCGTGGCCGATTTCAATCAGCAGTGCCGCCGACTCATCGAACGCACCCTGGCGACGGTCGAGCATTTGCGGCAACAGACCGGACTCGACAGCAGCGCCGCCGCTGCCGTGTATCTGGTCGGCGGGTCGAGCGATCTGCCGATTGTCGCCCGCACGCTGCGCGAACATTATGGCCGCCTCGTGCGGCGTTCGCCTTACCCGCACGCGGCGGTGGCGATTGGCCTGGCCATTGCCGCCGACAGCGAAGCCGGATACAAACTGCGCGAACGCTTCACGCGCCATTTCGGCGTCTGGCGCGAAGCTGATGATGGCCGCACGATTTCATTCGATGTGCTGTTTGCCAAAGACACACTGCTGCCGGCCAGAGGCGAGGCCCCGCTCGTGCGCACGCGCCGTTATCATCCCGCGCACAACATCGGCCACTTCCGCTACCTTGAATGCAGCAGCCTCAGCCCCACCGGTCAGCCGCAGGGCGATCTGACGCCCTGGAATGAAATTCACTTCCCGTTCGATCCGGCGCTGCGACACGAGGACTCCCTGAAAGATCAGCCCGTCACGCGGTTATTTCAGGCTGACAGTCTGATTGAAGAGGTCTATTCGTGCGATGCCAGCGGCATCATCGGAGTGGCCATTCAGGATCTGACCCGATCTTTCGGCCAGCACTTCAGGTTACGATGAGCACAATGCAGGCGGCTCAAACGCTTCGTTCCGCGTCAGCGATGCCGCATTTCAGGCGGGCGAGTGTGAGCGCATAACCGCGCAGATCGAAATGCAGCACGCGCGTTTTCGGTGGCCGCTGCAACCAGATCGGCAACAGGCCGAGTTCGAGCGCGGCGGCAATCAGCGTCGCTTCGTCAGGGCCGAGCAGGTGCGCGGCATCGTGGCCGTTCCAGCCGAGCCGGTTGTGATGCACGGCAATGCCGCCTGACCGCGCAAAGATCCGGGCTTCGCGCACCTGCTTCCATTCAAACCAGCGCCATGCGATTTCAATTCTCTCCATGCGATTGTCGCCCGCAAAGACGCGGCTTTCGGCGTCTTTGCGCATTTGTTATGATTTCACCCTCAGAACCGAAAGCGAGTTTAGCAGGATGACAAACGAGAGAACAATCAGGGTGATCGGCGGCGGCCTGGCCGGATCAGAAGCCGCGTGGCAGGCCGCACAGCGCGGCGTCAGCGTGAAACTTTATGAAATGCGCCCGCAGCATCAGACCGGCGCGCATCAGACCGGGAAGCTGGCCGAACTGGTCTGCAGCAATTCGCTCAAATCAGATCAGCCCGACACGGCGCCGCGCCTGCTCAAGGATGAAATGCGCGCGGCGGGCGGATTGCTGATTGAACTTGCGCAGGCGGCGGCAGTGCCTGCGGGCGGCGCGCTTGCGGTTGATCGTGAAAAGTTTTCGGCGCTCGTCACTGAAAAACTTTCGTCGCATCCGAATATTGAAATTCTGCGGGAAGAAGTCACGGCGATCAATCCTGATGAAATCACGGTCGTTGCGTGCGGGCCGCTCGCTTCGCCTGCGCTCGCGGCAGCGATGGCGCAGCTCACGGGCCGCGACCGGCTCTATTTTTTCGACGCGATTTCACCGATTGTGGACGGCGAAACGATCAACTTTGACCGGGCCTTTCGCGCGGCGCGGTACGGACGGGGCGGCGATGATTACGTCAACTGCCCGATGACGAAAGATGAATATGATCGTTTTTATGACGCGCTGATTGCCGCTGAAACGGTCAGACCGCACAGCGCTGAACTCGCGGAAGAAAAGTATTTCGAAGGCTGTCTGCCGATTGAAGAGCTGGCCCGGCGCGGGCGCGACACGCTGCGGTTCGGGCCGATGAAGCCGGTCGGCCTGCCCGACCCGCGCACCGGGCGCGAGGCTTATGCCTGCGTGCAGTTGCGGCTCGAAAATCTGCTGGCTGAGGCCTACAACATCGTCGGCTTTCAGTGTCACCTGAAATACGGCGAGCAGAAGCGCGTGCTGCAAATGATTCCGGGACTTGAACAGGCCGAATTCATTCGCTTCGGTCAGATGCACCGCAACACTTACATCTGTTCGCCGGAACTGCTGCGCGACACCCTGCAAATGCGCGCAGCCCCGCGCGTTCTGTTTGCGGGCCAGGTGTCGGGCATCGAAGGTTACACCGAAGCGATGGCGACAGGGTTGCTGGCCGGCCTCAATGCGGCGCGCCTGGCCGGGGGGCTTGAAACCATCGCGCCGCCGCGCGCTTCGGCCATCGGTTCGCTGGTCTTTTATCTCGCCCATGCCGAGGCGAAAAACTTTCAGCCCGCAAACACGACCTTTGCGCTGCTGCCGCCGCTTGAGGCCGTCGAGCGGAAGAAAACGAAACGCAAGGCTGAGCGCCATCGTATTCAGGTCGAACGAGGGCTGGCCGCCTTCAGCGCGTGGCTGGCCGCACATGGTGAACCAACACAGACCGGCGAACTGACGCAGGCCATTACCGGATGACAAAGGTCAATGAGGTCAGGTTAGCAGGGTGAAGACTGGAAGCGAGAATACGGAACACACGGAATGAACGGAACACACGGACAGCCTCAGGGTGTTGCGGTCTTTTTCCGCCTGTTCCGTTCATTCCGTGTGTTCCGTATTCTCTCTTTCTTTCAGGCCATCCCAGGCAGGTATCATCAATGAAGTTTCACTCCCCGCAATCAAAGCGCGCGGCCTTCACCGCCTCGCTGCTGATTCTGGTGCCGCTGCTGACGCTGGCTGGTCTGTCGGTGTCAGGCCAGAGCGGGCGCAGCACGCAATCCGACAAACCGGAGAAACGCCCTGCCCGCGTCAAGCCGGTGCCGCCGCCGCCATTGCAGGGCGGTCATCCCGACGGGCCGCAAAAGCGCGATCCGGACGACACGCCGGTGCGAATCAACAGCGATCTCGTCACCGTGCTGGCGACCGTCACGCCCCCGGCAGGCGCGAAGGCAGGCCTGCTGACCCGCGATGATTTTGAGATTCTGGAAGACGGCGTGAAGCAGGACGTTTCTGACTTTGCGCGCGATTCAGACACCGGGTTGCGCATGGTGATGGTCTTCGACACCAGCCTGAGCGTCGCGCCGCGCATTAAATTTGAGCAGCGCGCCGCCGCCAGATTCTTTGAGCGCGTGATGCGACCGCAGGATCAGGCCGCGCTCTTTTCGGTGGATACTGACGTGTCCGTCGTGCTGGATTTCACCAGCCAGGTCTCGCAACTCACCCGCGCCACAAAACTGCTGCGGGCCAAAGGCGCGACCTCGCTTTACGATGCGATTTATCTGGCGGCTGAATATCTCAAACCCACCAAAGGCCGCCACGTCATCGTGCTGATCTCGGATGGCGGCGACACCACCAGCGCGAAGGATTTGAAGGCCGCGCTGGCCGCCACACACGATGCCGATGCCGTCATCTATGCGGTCTTCACGGGTAATCTGTCACCCTCGCTCAACGTGCAGGATCTGGCTGCCGAACGCGCGCTGGCCACGCTGACCACTGAAACCGGCGGTGAAGTTTATCGCCCCCGCATCAATCCGGCAGTTACTGACGAACAGACTGACGATCAGTCCATCAAAGAACTCGACGACGCCTTTGAGCGACTCGCCGAACAGATGCGGACCCAGTATCTGCTGGGCTTTTATTCAACCAACGAAGCGCGTGACGGCAAGTATAGAAAGCTGACGGTGAAGGTCAAAAGGGCGGGCTTTGCGGTGCGGGCGCGGTCGGGTTATTACGCGCCGAAAGGCTAGCGCGAGGCTGCAGCGCAGGGATCATGAAATAACAAAGCCCGAAGCAGCTTCGGGCTTTGTTATTGTTCACGGCTGGTCGTCAACGTCCGTGGCGCTGCTGCGCCACGACCTGACGTTTCGACAGGTTGTAGGTGCGCAACCGACGATAGAGCGTGGACGGTGAAATGCCCAGCAGTTCAGCCGTCCGGCCCTGATGCCAGTTGGTGCGTTCAAGCGCAGCCAGGATTTCGCGCTTCTCAATCTCTTCCAGTCGGGCGGCGCTCGCCCCGACTCCCGGCACTGAAAGCACGCTGCTGCCGACGCCGAAATCAACGCCCGCGCCGTTGAGGCCGCCGTTGTGATGATAAGCCGACAGGTCCGCGCCCACTCCGGCAGCAACCCCGGCGTTCATCCCGGCAAAGGGGCCGACCACCTGACCGGCCTGTTGTGCCACCAGCCACGCCGCCGCTTCCTTGTAGCTGGTTTCAATCGGCAAATCCTGCGGCCTGATGATCTCACCATTTGAGAGCAGCGCCGCGCGCTCCATCATATTGCGCAGTTCGCGCACATTACCCGGCCAGTGATAAGTCAGCAGCACCTGTTGCGCTTCGGGTGCAAGCTGAAGTTTGCGCTGCGGCGCAAAGAGCGCCAGAAAATGCTGGGCAATCAGCAGCACATCTTCAGGACGTTCGCGCAGCGGCGGCAGCACCAGGCGAATGCTGTTGATGCGATAAAACAGATCAGCGCGGAATTTGCCCTGCTTGACGGCCACGGCCAGATCAACGTTGGTCGCCGCAATGATGCGCACATCAACCTCGACCTTGCGCGTGCCGCCGACGCGAAAGAAGTTCATCGTCTCCAGCACGCGCAGCAGCTTCGATTGCAAGGGCGGCGACAGTTCGCTGATTTCATCCAGAAAGAGCGTGCCCTGGCTGGCCAGTTCAAACATTCCGAGTTTGCGGTTGCGGGCGCTCGTGAAGGCTCCGGCTTCGTGCCCGAACAGTTCCGATTCGACCAGCGTTTCAGCCACCGCCGCGCAGTTGAGATCAACGAACGGTTTGTGACTGCGCAGCGATGAACTGTGAATGGCGCGCGCGATGAGTTCCTTGCCCGCACCCGATTCGCCGTTGATCAGCACCGGCGCATTGCCCGGCGCGACACGTTCGATCTGAGCGAGCACTTCCCGCATTCTGGCGCTGCGCGTAATGATGCCTTCATAGTTGCCGTTGCGCACCACGGGCGCTTCCTGCCGCTGCGCGACCAGGCTGCGCAGGACGAGGTTTTCGCGGCTCAGGCGATGCTTTTCATAAGCCTTGCGCAACAGGCCCGTCACTTCATCGAGGTCGCAGGGTTTGGTCAGATAATCATAAGCGCCCAGTTTCATCGCCTGGAGCGCGGTTTCAACGGTGGCGTGCCCGGTCATCATCACGACTTCCGGCGGCGGGTCCTGTTCGCGCAACACGCGCAGGATGCTCAACCCGTCGGCGCCGGGCATCATCAGGTCCAGCAGCGCCACCTGAAATTCATGCGCGCTGGCAAGATTGATGGCCGTTTCGCCATCGCCGGCCACCATCACGTCAAAGCCATGGCGGCTCAATTCCTTTTGCAAAACGAACGACAGATTGCGTTCATCCTCGGCAATCAGCAGCTTGATCGGTTCTGATGTCATTGGCATTTACTGCATGGTGAATTCAAAACAATGAATGGTGAAGTGAGAGCCTGTCCTGCACCGCATTCAGCGTTCAGCATTCAGCATTCATCCTTTCTGTATGGCGGTAGTAGTACGCGCATGATGGTGCCGCGTCCTGGTTGTGATTCAACTTCGATTCTGCCCTGATGGTCTGACACGATGCCGTAACAGACAGACAGGCCGAGGCCGGTGCCCTGACCGAAGGGCTTGGTGGTGAAAAACGGTTCGAAAATTTTGGCGAGGTTCGCTTCGGTAATGCCGCTGCCGTTGTCCACGATTTCGACGCCGACGAAGCGCGTTCCCTGGCTCAGGTGCCAGCCGGTGCGCAGCGTCAGCATGCCGCTGTCGTGCATCGCATCGCAGGCGTTGGAAATCATGGCGATGAAGACCTGTTTCATCTGCGCTTCATTGGCAAAGACCGTCGCCAGCTCATCGCTCAGCTCCCGGACCAGCCGCAGGCTGCGAAATTTCGGATGATGCCGAACCAGTTGCAGCGTCTGCTCGACCAGGTAATTCATCTCGTGTTCGATCTTTTCCGCCTGTTTCTGCCGGCTGAATTCGAGCAGGCTGTTGGTGATCGTTTTGCAGCGGAATGTTTCGTCGTGAACGATCTTCAGATATTCGTCAAAATCGGCGCGCACGTCCGGCGGCAGCGCCGGGACCTCGCTCAGCCGCGACTGCAGCGCGGCAGCGCAGGCGGCAATGGTGGCCAGCGGATTGTTGATCTCGTGGACGACGCCGGAAGCCAGCCGCCCGATGCCCGCCAGTTTTTCGGTGTGGATGATCGTCTCGTTCATCTTCTTCTGCTCGGTGATCTCTTCGCCGAGCGTGACGACGTGCGTGACGCGGCCAGCTTCGCCATCCAGTCGCATCGGAATCTTGCTGATCTGCCAGTAACGTTTGACGCCCTCCACGACCGATTCCTGCTCGAAGCGCAATGATTCGCCGCTGCTGAACACCTGCGCGAACTCTTCCGTCAGGCGTTCACGCGACATGCGCGAAAAGACATCTTCAACGCAGCGACCAATGACCTGCTGGCGATCAATGCCCTGGCCGCCGACTTCGCGGTTGCGATTCCAGGCGACGATTTTCAGGTCGCGGTCCACGACGTACAGGCTGACCGGCAGCGCATCAATCACCTTTTCGGTGAGCCGCTTCTGCCATTCGATTTCGTGAATCAGTTGTTCACGCGAACGATCTTCGGCGTGAGGTTCATCGCGGCGCGCCGCGCGCACAACGGCATTGATCACGGCCACGTGATGGTCGTGGCTGACTTCAAAAGCTTCGGTCATGACGCACCCTGAAACCGGGTTGCGGGTTGTTGTGATAATTGAAGCAGACCGGGACAGGGCCTGCCGGACGGGGGGTGGCAGTTCAGTTTTCTGCCAGATCAGAACAGTCGCCCAGCGGGTAAGGGAACCCGCAGGATGGGCAGGGAGCTTTCCGCCCGCAAATCACGCCTTCAACCGGCGCGTTGCAACTGATGCATTGCAGGATCAGTTTTCCGGTGGCATACGGATCGCTGCTGTTGTCACCGACTCCGGCGCGGGCGGCCTGCGCCTTCGCCAGATACTGCTCGTCATCCCTGCTTATCGGCATAATCCTTGTCCTCTTGACCTGCCGGGCTTCACCGCTGCTCAATTCGGGCGGCATCAGAAGCGCGGCGGGTCGCACGATGTTCGTCACCATAGCATGCCGAGGCTGGCGATTGCAGGTTGTTCAGGAGTCCGGTGATCCGTGGGCTGGAGCCGTGAGGAAGAAAGCTGTTCCGGGAAGTTGCGCGGTCATTTTGCTTCAGCGTGATGAAGCTGCTGACCGCTGCTGGCCGAAGCCGGGCGTAATATAGAGCAATGCCATAATCAGGGCAAGCACAAAAATTGTCAGCGAGTTAGACACCACAGACCGTGCATTCACACGAAGCGCAGTGCCCATAAAACAGTCTTTCTGAAGCCTTTTTTTCGGGCATCAGCTTTCAATCGTTTTGCCTGACGCGTGATTCGTCATGTCATTTTGATGACAGCGACTGCCAGATTTCCGGCTCGCCCCTGCGACGCATCAGCGCCTGGACGCGCCGCCAGGCCAGGGCATACAGCTCGCGCATCTGCCGTGCAGACGCAGGCCGCGCCAGTTTCTTTTCGAGTTCATCAACCGGCATAGCCTCAGCGATCTTCGCCTGTGCATACTGCGCGCCCTCGCCCGCCACTTCAATCGCCAGCCCTTCGGCCAGCCAGCGCGGCGCGCGCCCGCGACTGAGCGATTCAATCACCACGTGCGCCAGTTCGTGCCGCAGCGTCGCCGCCAGCACACCGCGCCGCTGCAACGTCCTGAGCGGTTGCAGGTGAATCGTGCGCCCCTGCGTCACTGCCGCCGCCCACGCCGGTTGTCCGGTCGCACCAGTGAAATCTCCGGTCGTCGCATAAATCATCAGCTCGGTTTTAGCGGTTATCGGCATCGCCAGCGAAGCGCGGCTGAGTCGCTGTTCCAGGTTGCGATACGCAGCTTCAAGCGTGCGCAGCGCACTTTCAACTTCGCGCTGATCCTGCGCGCCTGCAAACACCGCGCGAAAATGTTCACTCGATAAAACCCCGCGCGGCACAGCGCGATCAGCCGATGGCGCGGAGGTCAAAGATGCCGGTGAGATGCCCGACTGCGACTCGCGCCATGCACCAGTCGTCGAGCCTGGAAAGTAATGCTCCAGAATGCGGCGATAACTCATCCCGCGCCGCGCCATCACGTGCGCGCCCGACTGACACAGCCCCAGGCCGTGACCGAAACCGCTGCCGCGAAAAACGAAATTCGCCCCGGCGCGCGAGACTTCAAAGCGCGAACTTTTGATCAGATTCCAGCCCAGCGCGCGCCCGACAATCAGCTTGAAATCCCACCCGCGCAACACCCGTCGGCGTTCGCCTTCGAGCGAAATCATTTCAGCCCGCCCGCCTGCATCGCGCCTGAGTACCCTGATTTCAGCCAGCCGCGCGCCCGTATCGCTGTGGGCATCGCTGTGCAGCGCCCGCGCCAGTTGTGTCGCCGGAATCGCCTGGACCCAGCGATGATTCGGCATCGTCGCGCAGTAATCATCGCGCACACCGCGCAAATAAGACTGCGCCGGAAAGCCCCACAACGATTCAACGTTCGCCGTCATCCCGCCGCACGCCGCGTGAAAGTAAGCGTCAATCAGTTGCCCGTTCGCCTCGCGCAACACTTCGCCCGCCGTCGCCCGCACAGCCGCACGCGCCCGCCGCGCCGCACGATCCTTTTCTTCGCAATCTGCATTCTGCAATCCGCAATCTGCAATCTGAGTGAATCGCTGGCAATGCGTCGTGCTGCAAAAATCATAACCCTCAGCCGCGTGTCGCCCGCGATTTTTCAAAGCAAAAGTGCGGCTTGCCACCGCCTGCGCCTTCAATGCTTCGCTTTCGTCTTCAACGCTCGCCTCAGCCGCCAGCACGCCGCGCGTGTAATCTTCGAGCGATAAAGTCTGCGTGACGTTGCGGCTGACCAGATGAACTCTGATGATTGATGACTGATGATTGATGATTGCAGATTGTTCGGAAGCTAAAGCTGAAGTGTGCGCTTTGAAGTTCACGCTTTTTGTCTGCGCTTCAGCGAATGCGGCCAGCACGGGTTTCGCCACTTCAGCGCACTCGGCGCCGTGCGCCCGCTTCAGAAAGACCAGCACCGCGAGTTGCACGTCGTCAGGTTCAGGCACGCGCGGCAGCGGCGCGGCGACCAGTCCGACAAACCAGCCGTTCGTGCGAAAGCCGTTGCTGGAGGTCGAAGTCCCCGTCTTGCCGAACACATTCAGCGGCAAGTCCGTCAGTCCGGCCCTGGCTGCCGTGCCGTATTTCACCGCGCCGCGCATTCCTTCGATCAGCAATGCGCGATGCGCCGCAGCAACACTGACTCGCGCCTGTTCCTGCGCTTTGAAATTTTCCGCTGCGCCCTGCTCCGGTCGGTAAAGATGGCCGCCATTGACGAGCGCCGCATAAGCCGTGAGCAACTGAATCGGCGTCACCAGCAGATGCTCGCTTTCACCCAGCGCCACGCGCACGTTCCAGTGATCGTGCGGCAACTGTCCGTCGGCTTCATGGCCGGCGCTGATGCCGGTGCGTTTGCCAAAGCCGAACGCACCAAGCGTGGCATTGAATGCGCCTGCGCTCAGCCGTTCGCCGACGTGAGCAAAATAATCGTTGCACGAATATCCAAGCGCCTGCGCAAAACTGAACGGCGCATGGCTTTTCGGATGCGAGCAGACAATCTCAAACCCGTCGCGCGCATAACCGCCCGCGCACTGCCGCCGCGATTCACGATCAATCATCCCGGCGCGCATCGCCGCGAGCGCCGTAAATGGCTTGATCGCAGACCCCGGCGGAAAGCTTTGTTCATAAGCCAGTCGCGGATTGACCACCGCGCGCAGCCTGCCGCTGCGCGCGTCGATCACCAGCACCGCGCCTTCACGTTCACCGAGCGCCACAGCCGCCGCGCGTTGCAACAGTTCATCAATGCCGGCATTGCTCGCAGCAGTGGCAACTGGCGTCTGTGATTTTGTTTGTTCAGGTGAAGCAGAACAACCGGAGAGCGCGAGAACAAGCAGACAGCACGAGGACAGGACCGCAACGCCGAAGCTGTGCCGAAGCATTTCAGCTCTTTCATTCTTCAGGCCTTCAGATGATTCGCTCTTCAGCCCCGAAGGGGCAGGGTACAATAGCCCAGGGTCCAGCCCTGGGAAAAGGCCGGTCAAAAACACGCCAGCCCTGAAAGGGCGAAATAACTTTCCGACAAAACAGGTTCCCAATTTATTGCTCACGCCCTGTCAGGGCTGTCTTGTTCTGTAGGTCCTGATTTCCTGTGGCTTCACCACAGGCTCTTATACTTTGCCCCGTTGGGGCATGACCGGAGTTGCATCATCTGAACTGATCCTGGCCAGCGCGCCCACCGTCACGACCCAGCCGAAGAAAATAATCATCAGCGCCATCATCAGCCGCATACCCAGCAGGCTCATTTCCAGCCACGCATTTTTTGCCGGGGTGCGGGTGAAAAACAGGAAGTACGGAATCACTGCAAAGATGACAAAGCCGGTCAGGTAAGTCAGCAGCGAACGCAGCGACAAGGCGCGCACCAGATTGCGCCACACGCCTTTGAGCGCCGCGCCCAGGCCTTCACGGCTCGCGGCAATCCACAACTGAATCGCCATCAGCGGCAGCGCAATGTAAAGCACGACGAATCGCAGCACACTGAAGGCCGTGAGCAGGAACTTCGCCCCGCCTTCGTGCGCCCGATCTTCGAGCTTCACTGCGCCTTTCTCAAACAGCAGCGTCAGCCCGATGGCCAGCAGCACGAGCGGCAGACTGATGAGCAGCAGCTTCCACCAGTCACGCAAGGCCCGCGTCAGCCACGCGCCCGTGTTCAGTTCTCCGGTCGCATAACTGACGCTCAGCGCCTGAATCAGAAAGAAGAGCAGCGGCGCGATAACGATCAGCGCAAAGGTCAGCACGACCTGCCACACCGTCGCCACGCCGGTCGTGACAAACCAGTAGAGCGCCAGCAGCAGCGCCGCATACAGCAGCACCAGGAGCGACAGCGTGCGCCAGTTGCTGAACAGATTGCGCGCCGCCACCGCCAGAGCATTGATGATGTTTTTGAGCATACTCAGCGTTCCTGAACTTGAACCAGCCCGGAGAAAATCACAGCCCTACCGCCGGGAGCGGGGGGGGGGGGGGGCGCCCGGCGTGGGGGGCGCCGTGGGTGGGGGGGCGGGGGGGCGG
>CAYWDW010000080.1:7358-12258 GCA_964457105.1 uncultured Heliobacteriaceae bacterium | reverse complement strand
CATTCGCGCCGCCCGTCAACTGGCGGCAACCGATTCTGACCTGGGGTGGATTCTGCAAAACTTCGGCCCGCCGCCGCTGTGGGCACGTGACGCAGGGTTTGCCACGCTGGTTCACATCATCCTCGAACAACAGGTTTCGCTGGCTTCGGCGCGGGCCGCGTTTGAGCGGCTGCGCCAGGCCGTCGCGCTCAGTCCGGCCAGCTTTCTCACGCTGTCGGATGCGGAACTCAAAGCGATTGGATTCAGTCGGCAGAAGACGCGCTATTGTCGCCTGCTCGCGCAGGCCTTGCTGGACGGGCAGCTTGATCTTGAGGCCGTGCCTGCGATGAATGATGACGCCGCGCGAACGGCGCTGAAACAGGTCACAGGGATTGGTGACTGGACGGCGGATATTTATCTGCTGATGGCGCTCAGGCGACCCGATGTCTGGCCGCAGGGCGATCTGGCGCTGGCAGTGGCGATGCAGCGGCTCAAAAAGCTGCCAGCCCGCCCGTCACCGGATGAACTCGCAGCGATGGCCGAAAGCTGGAAGCCCTGGCGCGCGGTCGCCGCCCGAATGCTCTGGCATTATTACCTCAGCGCCAGAACGTGATGAGCCGGTCAGGTTGTTGACGTGTCTGGCAGGCTGCGTGGTCGTAGCGCCAGCTTTATCTGAAGCCGCACTATTCCAGCAGGGAATTGATGATTACTGCCGTTCCTGAGCGAGCAGGGCGCGCTTTCGTTCGAGGCCCCAGCGATAGCCGCTGAGGTCGCCGTTTTCGCGCACGACGCGGTGACAGGGCGTCAGGATGGCAACCGGATTGGTCGCGCAGGCGCGGGCCACGGCGCGAGTCGCGGTCGGCTGACCCAGGCGGCGCGCAACCTCGCTGTATGACACCGTGCTGCCGGATGGAATGCGCCGCAACTCTGCCCAGACCCGCTGCTGAAAGGCCGTCGCCTGCACATCGAGCGGCAGTTCAGGACACGGCTGCTGACCGTCAAGATGCCTGAGCAGCGCCTGCACCTGATCGTTCAGCGCGAATTCATCGCGGGCCAGTTCGGCCTGCGAAAATTCGCGGCATAAATCCTGTTCGAGCTTTTCTTCAGTGTCGCCCAGCGTGACTGAGCAAATGCCGCGTTCAGTGGCCGCCACCAGCAGCCAGCCCAGTTGGCATCCGGTCACGGTGTAGTTGATTTTCATGCCTTTGCCTCCGCGACGATAAACCGCCGGGGTCATCCCCAGTTGCGCCGCTGCCTTTTCATAAAGCCGGCTGCTTGAACCGTAACCGGCTTCATACATCGCTGCCGTGACGGCCTGGCCTGACTGCACTTCAGCTTTGAATCTGCCGGAGCGCAACGCTTCAGCATACTGCCGGGGCGTGATGCCGGTCAGGCGCTTGAAGACGCGCTGAAGATGAGACTCGCTACAGGCGTTCTGTGCGCTGAGGTCCGCCAGGCTCAGCCGCGTGTCCGGTTCATCCGCGATGGCGCGGCAGACGCGCTGCACCAGGGCGGCCTGTGCATTTTCGGCTTCAGCCTGATCCGGCTGACAGCGCAGGCAGGAACGAAAGCCCGCCTGCTGCGCCAGTTCAGGTGACGCAAAGAATCGCACGTTCTCACGCTTCGGCTGTTTCGAGCGGCACGAGGGGCGGCAGTAAATGCCCGTCGAACTGACGCCGTAAAAAAACAGGCCATCAAACCGGCCATCGCGCTGTTGCACTGCCTGCCAGCATTTGTGTTCAGGTGTGTTCATACGCGCATCTTACGATTTCAGCGGCAGGCAATCTATCCGGTTTCTGCCCGGCAATTCGGGCGCTGAAACCGGAACGCGCAGGCAGTTCACGGCCAGGCAGATTATCGTTCGCGCTGATGCCGCAATAGTGACAGCACGACCAGCAGCAGCAGCGGCAGCGTGATGAAGACCCCGGCCCAGCCCATCGTCTTTTCGCCAATCCAGAAAGTCATCAGCAGATTGAAAGCCAGAATGCCGAAATAGAGCACAACCGGGCCGAGCGCCTTGAAGGGATATTCCAGCACGCCGACCGGAATGCGGCTGCCGCGCCCGTCGCCAAAAAGCGTCAGATCCACGACGATGAACAGCCGCAGAATCACGAAGCAGACAAAGAACCAGCCGAAGAAATTGGCGATGGTCACGCCGAAATAACTGCCGCCATTCGGATAGTGATAGAGTTTGCCCAGAAACCACCGCTCGCCCTGCAACGTCACCGGGTCAATCACGATGTCGAGATACATCATCAGAAAAGCCGCCAGCAGCGTCACTGACCAGCGGCGGCGCGTGCGTTCGCGTTCGAGCGTGAGCGTGTCAATCAGAAAGGTGCTTTTGCCCAGCACCGTCGCGGCCAGTTCCCAACTGACGTAAGGCAGAAAGGTAAACGAAAGCGCATCGAAAAACGGCACGCCCGCAATCCACAATTCACGGTCGCGCGTCGTGTCGTAATAACGATAGAGGCCAAAGGGAAAACCCGTGCCAGCAACGGCAGAGAGCCATTCGCAGGCGAAGGCGACGAGAAAGGCGAGGACTGTGAAGATCGCCGTTCGCTTCCAGCCGATGTGCGTCACGGCCAGAAATAAATAGACCAGCAGAAAGACGAAGACATACGGGCGCAGAACCAGCGTTCCGGCAAGTAACTGGAGGAAGTGAAGCATGGAGCAAAGAGGTTGATTCGGGGCGTTTTCTGTTTCAGTTCTCGAACGAATTGACCTGGGCGCATTTCGGTGTTCAGGAACCGCTTGCTCACGCGCGCGGTACTGTATCGCTTGCTCACGCGCGCGGCAGCGATACTGCGACCGTCAGGGAGCGGGTTTCACCCTGGCGGTGTCAGGCCTGCCAGGCTCTGGCATAACGGCCCAGCGCGGTCAGTGGAAACTGATTCCGGTACTGATGATAGTTGATGTAGAAATGTCCGGGGAAGCCCGTGCCGGTAAATTCCGCCTCCGGCCAGTTCCCGTCCTCGTGCTGATGATCGAGCAGGTACTGAATGCCCGCCGTCACGGCTGACGACTCGTGATCACCGGCGGCCAGCAGGCCCAGCACCGCCCACGCGGTTTGTGACGGCGTACTCGGCCCTTTCCCACGTAACTCAGGCCGTTTGTACGATTCACAGGTTTCGCCCCAGCCGCCATCGCCGTTCTGCACCGACCGCAGCCACGCGGCGGCGCGCTGCGCTTCAGGGCGCTGCATGTTGAAGCCAATTGACTGCAGGCCGACGAGCGCGAGATAGGTGCCGTAAACGTAATTCACGCCCCAGCGTCCCCACCACGCCCCGTCAGGCTCCTGCAAACCAAGCAGGAAATCAATCGCGCGCTGCACCTGTTCAGCAGTGCCATGAATTTCACCGAACCGGTCGCGCCAGTGTCCAAGCAGTTCCAGCACGCGCCCGGTCAGATCAGCCGTTGGTGGATCAATCATCGCCTTCAAATCACCATACGGCATCTGATTCCACAAATCCTGCGTGTTGTTAATGTCGAAGGCCGCCCAGCCGCCCGCCCGGCACTGCATCGTCATCACCCACTCGGTCGCCGCGCGGCAGCATTCCAGTTTGTATTCTTCGTCATTCGTTTTCAGCGCGAGCAGCGCCATAATCACCGCCGCCGTGTCGTCAACGTCAGGATAGTAATCATTGAAAAACTCGAACGCCCAGCCCGCCGGTTTGCCTGCACGATTGAAGACGGCCCAGTCGCCGTAACGAAAAATCTGTTTCGTCAGCAGCCATTCGCCCGCCGCCATCACGCGCGGATGCGACGGCGAGACGCCCGAATCAAGCAGCGCCGTCAAACCCAGCGCCGTGTCCCACGTCGGCGAAATGCATGGTTGCAGGCGCAGGTAAGCAGGCATTTCAGAACCCGCCGCAGCGCCTTCTTCGATGCAGAACCGATCCAGCGCATCAAGGCCGCGTTTGACGTAAGGATGCGCGGCTTTGTAACCCAGCACGTGAAACATCAGAATCGAATTGAGCATCGCCGGCACAATGCCCGCCCAGTCGCCCGGCGTGTCCTGTCGTTCAATCACCCAGCGTTCAGCCGCCGCGATGCCCTGCCGCCGCAGCGGCACAATGTCGTGACGGTCAAGATGCTTGAGCAGTTTATCCGCCGCCAGAAAGAGCGACCCGGCAAGCGTGCCGTCATTGTTTTTGAGCGAGGTGTCGGCCTGGTCTCTGCCGCCTTCAGTAAAGAGTTCGTCGGCGTGAATTTTCAAATCGTAAACCGGCCTGCGATCAATCACGACGAGCAGCGGCACCGTTGAAGACCGCGCCCAGCTTGCCATTGTGTAGAGATTGAACGGAAACCATTTCGGCAGAAACATAAACCAGGGCGGCAGCGTCGGAATCCCCGCCCAGGGATAAGCGCCAAAGAGCGCCAGGTGAATTTTCGTAAACACCCGCGCCTTCACCAGTCCGCCGCGTTCGAGAATGAAGCGGCGCGCCCGCTGCATTCGTTCATCGTCAATGGCCAGGCCCGCCAGTTTGAGCGCGTAATAAGCTTCAACCGTTGTGCTGAGTTCGCCGCCGTCGCCGTAATAAAGCTCCCAGCCGCCGTGCGCGCACTGCTGTCGCAGCAGGTATCGCGCCATCTGCGCGATCTGCGCTTCGCGGTCTTTGCCATTGCTGAAGCGGTTGCGCGCATCCGCATAAATCAGGATGCGATGCAGCATGATGTATTCCGCCGTCAGCGTGACGTTGGCTTCAAGCTCAGCCCACCAGTAACCATCCAGTTCCTGCTGCGCGAGCAGATAATCCTGCGCGCGCGCGATGGCCTCGCTGAGTTGTGACCGCAGATCAGGTTTGATGAGTGATTGTGCTGGACTCATTCGTGTCAGGATTGATGTGATGCAGGACTTACGCAAAACTATTGGAGCGCGGGCTGCCAGCCCGCCGCAGACATGCGCGGCGGCAGCAAACCG
>CAYWDW010000080.1:2712-7348 GCA_964457105.1 uncultured Heliobacteriaceae bacterium | reverse complement strand
GTAACTGATAATCAGCCCGTCAACTCCGCCGTAACTGACTGTGCCCTGCGTGACGCGATTGGCCTTGAGGTAACGGTCGTTGACTCTTTCTCCGACCGTCATCAGATGACCCTGATAGCGTCGCCAGAAAGTTGATGACGCAGCCAGATCAGCGCGCGGCCCCGGACCAAGCTGATCGTAAACGGCCTTGTACCGCAGGATCGGCAGCGACTCGCGCAGCAGCGCGCGGCCAAACCGTCGCAGCACACCCAGCGCGTGCATATAACCCGAATAGCGCACGTAAGCGTCTGACGATCTGATGCAGACCAGAAAGGCGATGAAACTGGCCTCGTCTTCCTGCGCAAAGCCGCGCTGATGCGCCTTTTCGTGCGCGATGGTGTAGGGCAGTTCAAAGTCGGGCTGCTCGGTGTTGTAATTCGGCTCGCCCGTGAACGGATTGTAAACGCCCGTGATGCCAAAGAGCGTCATGAGCCGTGAAAGCATCACGGGTTTCGGCGGCGCACCCTGCATTGGCGCGATGCCTTTGAGCAGCGGTTCCTGCTGATAAGCCTCTTCAATCAGTTGCGCGAGGCGCGCCGGATCGTGCGGCACGCGGCTGTGATCCGGCCAGTCGTGGTCACGCGCCGCTGCCAGATAACTCTCGTTGACTTTCAGGACGATGGCGCGGCTGATCGCTTCCAGTTCGTCTGCCGAAGCCGGGCGCGAGGTGAAGTCGAAATTCTGTGCCAGCGGCTGCCGCTCATAATTCAGGCCCCACAACAGCAGAAAACTCAGGGCGCTGATGCCGACCACCAGCAGCAGTCTGACCATCATCACAAACAGCCACTGCCGCCACCCCACCTGTTTTTTTACCAGGCGGCGCACCTGCACTGCCAGCCAGCACAGCGCGCCCGCGGCCAGCAGCATCAGCAGCACTTCAGCGATTGAAAAACTGACGCGGCGATTGATGAATGACAGCCCCGCCGCGACGTAAGGATAAAATCCCCGGCTGTAATAATGCTCAACGAGGCGCGGATAATAACTGGCCAGCAGTTGCAGCGCGACCGTCACGAGCAGCAGCGCAATGGCCACATAACCGGCAGCCATCTGTCGCAGCGCCTTTCGTTCAGCCGCCGCCGATGATGCTGACGGCGCAGCGCGTCCGGCCCGTATTTTTATGTCGTGACTGGTTCGCAAGGCAGTTCAGGGCTGAGTCAGCTTTGCACTTGAGTCAGGCGCCAGGGCAAGGCGGAAGAGAGATGACGAAACAGACGGAAAGAACGAAACACACGGAACACAGCAAGGCCCAACCCCTGCCCCTTTCTGTGTATTTCGTTCTTTCCGTCTGTTCCGTCATCTCTCTTCTTCTTGTCTTCTTATCACTGCGCCCGGTGCTTCAGAATGATTTCGCGTCCGGTCAGGTAAAGCAGCACGCACAACACCGCGAAGGGAATGAGCGAGAGCAGATTGGCGCTGCCGCCGTTGTAAAACGGATTGTGCGCTCCGGCCCAGTCTTCAAGGCGTTTGTTGGTGTCAACCAGCACCCCGGCCATAAAGGCAATCAGGATGCCGGCAATGGCGCCGCCCGCGATGTAACCCGAAGCCATCAGCACGCCGGGGCTTTTATCGGTCTCGGCATTGAACTGTTCTTCGGTCAGATGGCGGCTCGCCAGTTTCTTTTTCAGCCACAGATCAACCAGCCAGCGAATCGCCCCGCCGATAAAGATCGGCAGCGAAGTTGACAGCGGCAGATAGACACCCACCGCAAAGGCGAGCGACGGCACCGACGCGCATTCCAGCACAATCGTCACCATGACGCCGAGCAGCACGAGCGCCCAGGGCAGCTTGTGATTGAGAATGCCCTTGATGATGTATGACACCAGCACCGCTTTCGGCGCATCGAATTTCGGCACGGTCGAACCATCGGGCCGCTCCTTGTGCGCGCCGTTGATGCCCGGATCAACCAGCCAGACCGGCACGCCCTGCTCGTTGACCAGATACTTTGTCGTTTCGCCGTTCTCGTCGGTGCGATGCCAGACGTAATAAGTGTGGCTGTCCTCGCGCGCTTGCGGGCCTTTGATCGCTTCGCGTTCGTGCAGTTGCGACACGTCCGCGCGAATTTCAGCCGCCGGCTGTTTCACCGGCAGATAAACGGTGCCCGTCTGATTGAGCTGAATCAGAATCGGGCCGAGCAGAATGGCCGACGCAAACGCGCCGCACAAAATCGCAATCTGCTGAAACTTCGGCGTTGCGCCGATCAGAAAGCCGGTCTTCAAATCCTGCGAAGTCGTCCCGCCGTTTGACGCCGCAATGCAGACAATCGCGCCGACCGACAGGGCCGTCACGTAATAGGGCGGCGCGGTCCAGCCGACGATCAGAAAAATCAGGCACGTCAGCAGCAGCGTTGCGTAAGTCATGCCTGAAACCGGATTCGATGATGACCCGACTTCGCCCGTCAGGCGCGACGACACGGTGACGAACAGAAAGCCGAAAAGAATAATCATCAGCGCGCCGAGAAAATTCATGTGCAGCGAGCGAAACGCCATAATCAGCACGACCAGCGCGATGATGCCGCCCACCACCCATTTCATTGAAATGTCGTGTTCGGTACGCGGCGCGACTTCACCGCCCGCCGACTGCGAGCCGCGCAGGTCGCGGAGGCTGCTGCGAATGCTGCTGATGATCATCGGCAGTGACCGAAAGACGCTGATGATGCCGGCTGCCGCGACGGCCCCCGCGCCGATGTAAAGCACATAAGCGCCGCGCACTTCATCCGGTGACATTTCGCTGATGAGCTTTGTGCCAGGCGCGAGCGGCGAACTGAGCGGATCGCCGAAATACTTGATGGCCGGAATCAGCACCAGATAAGCGAGTACGCCGCCGCCAGCCATTAACCCCGCGATATACGGGCCGATGATGTACCCCACGCCGAGCAGTTCCGGCGAAATTTCGGCGGACACCGAACCGCCCTTGAACGGCGCGCCAAAGACTCGTTCCGGCACTTCCTTCCACAGCCTGAACGCATCCATCAGCACCTTGTAAGCCAGCCCGAGGCCGAAGCCGGTAAAGATCGTTTTGGCGCCGATCTTTGTTGCGCTGACTTCCGCCGTGCCTGCGCGCGCGGCCTCGCGCAGCGATTCATCATCCGCACCGGCTTTGAGCACTTCAGCGCAGGCCGTGCCTTCGGGATATTTCAGCACGCCGTGCTGCTGCACGATCAGCGCGCGCCTGAGCGGAATCATCATCAGAATGCCGAGCAGTCCGCCGAGTACGCCGACGAGCATCACCTTCATGATTTCCAGACTGAAGCCGAGAATCATAATCGCCGGCATCGTCGCGCCGAAGCCGAACGCGATGGATTCGCCCGCCGAGCCTGCCGTCTGCACGATGTTGTTTTCCAGAATCGTGGCGTTGCGCAATCCGATTTTTGAAAACAACCGAAAGAGCGTGATTGAAATCACGGCGACCGGAATTGAGGCGCTCACCGTCAGGCCGGTTTTCAGCACCAGGTACAGCGACGACGCGCCAAACACAATGCCGAGCAGCGTGCCGAGGATCAGCGGCAGCAGCGAAAATTCACGCAGGCTTGTGTCGTCAGGAATAAACGGGCGAAAGGTCGCAGCCTCCGGCTTTGATGCCTGCAGAACGTCAGCAACTTTAAGAGCCATGAAAGTTTTCTCCAGTCAGTTTGATTACGGCAGGAAAGAGATGTTGCACGACCAGGCTAATCTATCGCGCAGCGGGCGGCAGGGCAAGTGGCACAGGCCGCAGACCCGCCAACGCTCACGGCCTGTGGTTTCCGCGTTGCCGCGTCAGCGAACTTTCATCAGCGAAAAGATCCAGTTGCGGCGCGTCGGAGATTTTCCGGTAGAAGCTGTTGATGACGATTGGTCGCGGCAGTCGCGTGGTGTTGAGCGTGCGCGTGACGCGCAGTCGCCTGCCCCGATCACAGGCATCGTAAGTGATGGAATAAGCCTGCCCCTGAGCGCTGGCATCAAGCTGCAACTGATCGTTGTAAAGCGCGACTACGGCGCCCTCGTGGTGATCGGGCCATACACTTGCCTGCCTGGTGGCGTGATAAGTGTGAGGCGCTGCGAGCGTCGAAACGATGGTGACCCGGTCAGCCTTGCGTTCGATGGCCAGCAGTTCAGGCACCCGCAACTGTCGCGCGAACGCACGTGACGCGCGCGTTCGCTCAGTCAGCGGCAGCGTGCGCACTGCCTGCTGAACCATTTTACTGACTTCATCGCTCATCGAATCATCCAGCAGGTAAGTCCCGTCCAGGCGATTCGCCGCCACATCCTGATTAACGAAATCAGGATTGGTCCAGCGGGTTGGCGTCCGGTAAACGCGCGCGAGCTGATCCAGATCGGCCCGCAATCTCTGCCAGTCCTGCGCGACTTGCGGATTGAAAGAGTAAGTCTCCATAAACACGCTGATCGAAACCGCGCGGTTGAGCAGTTCCTGAACATTCGACGCCACCGGCTCGCGCTTTTTCAGGCGACTTTTCATTTGACCAGCCAGGCGCGCAAACTCGCCGGTAAAGCGGTTGAGGTAAGCCGCCCGCTCCGATCCGCTCAGCACACTGCGCGGCAGCGCCCGTTCAAGGCCGCCGCGAAAACTATCGGCGTGCGTTGCGACGCGCGCGAGCAGTTGC
>CAYWDW010000080.1:0-2702 GCA_964457105.1 uncultured Heliobacteriaceae bacterium | reverse complement strand
GACGCTGAAAGGCTGCTGCGCCAGGCCGATCAGACTGCTGAAACTGAACGCCAGGACCAGCGCCACTGCCGTCATTCGTTGACTGAATCTCATGACCATCCTCCCTCGCCGCTCAGAGTGATAAAGGACTACAGAGCAAAGCGGATGCCACGGAAGACGGATGGGGAGACGGGGAGATGGGGAGATGGGGAGAACTGGCAGGTCGGATTCTCCCCGGCGCCCCGTCCTCTTTATAGCGGTTCAATTGCGTGCGCCCGGAACAGTACAGGGAGCGGTAGCGACCTGGCGCCTCCGGATGTACGCCTTCAAAGGCACCAGGTCGCTACCGCTCCCTGTACTGTTCCGGGTGCAGGTCGCACGCATCAGTAAACCGCTATATGTGCGTTCGTGTACCGAACAGAGAGCGAACCAGGGCTATGATGATGAAGAATTTTCTGAGCAAGGGGCCAGCGACTGATGACAGGACTGAGACCGGTTGAGCAGGTTAACGGGTATCTGCCGATTGCCGATCACGGCTTGATCGGCGACGGCACGACGGCGGCGCTGGTCGGGCGGGATGGCGCGGTCGTGTGGTTGTGCGCGCCGCGTTTCGATTCGCCGCCGCTGTTCTGTCGCCTGCTCGATGCGACGCGCGGCGGCGCATTCACGCTCGCGCCCGCCGACCTGATCGAATCGGCTCAATATTACGCCGATGAAACCGGAGCGCTGATAACGGAAATGCGCTGCGCGCGTGGACGGCTGCGTCTGATGGACGCCCTGACGCTCCGCGCCGGAGCCGATTTGTCCGCCATGACCGAAGCGGCGCAGGGCGAACTGATGCGCTCGGTCACGGTTCTTGAAGGCGAAGCGCAACTGCGCGTGGAAATCGTTCCGCGCGATGAAGTCCGCATCGCACGCGAGCGTGAAGAACTGATTCTTCATTGCGCGGCACGACCTGAGCTGAAACTGCGGCTGCGTTGCTCAAGGCCGCTTGAAGGCCTGCGTACGACCCTCGCCTTGCGTCGCGGCGACCGGGTTGATTTCAGATTGCGCTGGGGCGAGGCGCCCGCGCCTGAGCTGGACACTGACGCCGCGCTCAGCCAGACGCTGGCGGTCTGGCGCGAGTGGATCAGAAAGGTAAACTACGCGGGGCCGCAGGCGGCGCTCGTCCGCCGTTCGATCATCACGCTCAAGCTGCTCGATTATCTGCCCACCGGCGCGATTGTCGCGGCACCGACTTCATCGCTGCCCGAAGTGATCGGCGGCGAGCGCAACTGGGATTATCGTTACTCGTGGATTCGGGATGCGGCCTTCAGCGTCTATGCGCTGCTGCGCGTCGGCCTGGTGGAAGAAAGCGCGGGCTTTTTGCGCTGGGCACTGGAGTCCATCAAGCGCAGCGAGCGGCCCGGCGTGCTGTATAACCTTGATGGTCATTTGCCCGCGCCTGAAGTCATTGACGCGGAGCTGGAAGGTTATCGCCGTTCGCGGCCCGTGCGCTGGGGCAATGCCGCCGCCGCGCAGCGACAGCACGATGTCTTCGGCGAGGTTCTCGATTGCGCCTGGCAATGGGCGGAGCATCACGGCGTGATTGATCAGACGATCTGGCAGGGATTGCACGCCTGCATCGAAAGCGCGCGCGCTGAATGGCGCACGCCCGATCAGGGCATCTGGGAAACGCGCCTCGCCGGTCAGCCCTTCACTTATTCAGCGGCCTTGTGCCAGGTGGCGCTGGATCGCGGCGCGCGCCTGGCTGAAAGATTCAGGCTGCCCGGCGATGTCGCCGGATGGAAAGTCGCCGCTGAAGAGATTCGCCGCGCCATCCTCGCGGAAGCCTGGGATGAAGAGCAGCAGTCGCTGGCGGAACACCTGGGCAAAGGCGGGCTGGACGCCTCTTTGCTGGCGTTGCCGCTGCGGCGCGTCATTCCCGCCGATCATCCGCGCATGATTGCAACGACGGCGGCCATCACGCGACGCCTCGGCGCAGGCGACGGCTTGCTGTATCGCTATCTGCCCGAAGAATCGCCCGACGGACTCGCGGGACGCGAGGGCGCGTTTCTGCTGTGCAGTTTCTGGCTGGTTGACAATCTGACGTTGCAGGGACGACTCGATGAAGCGCTGGAGTTGTTCGATTCGCTCTGCGCGCGCGCCAGCGTACTCGGCCTGCTGCCCGAAGAGATTGACCCGGCGAGCGGCGCCTTTCTCGGCAACTATCCGCAGGCCTTCAGCCACGTCGGGCTGATTTCGAGCGCCGTCAATCTGGCGCGCGCCCTGGGAAAGCAGCGTTCAGAGTTGGACTGAGGCCTCGCCATTCAATCGCGCGACTTCTGCCAGCGCGCAACTTTCCGGCGCAACTTTGCCAGTTCGGATTCAGCGGTTCGGGCGCGCGCTTCGGCCTGCTGGCGCAATTCATCGAGTTCGCGGATGGTCGGCAGGAAGCGTTTTGTTTTCGGATCGAAGAGTCGCAGCGTCTCGCCAGTGTCAACAAGCTCCAGGCCGAGCGTCCGGCTGGCGACGCGGCCTTTCCTGACTCTGACCGGCTGAAGTTCGCCAGCCTTCAGCGCATAAGCGAGCAGCGGCGGATCAAGGTAATCATATTCAGGGTCGAAGATGTAATACTCCTGCACTCCAAGCCGGGCATACAAGCTCCACTTCCTTTGCAGATCGTCGCCCCAGGTCTGGCGCGATGAGATTTCAAAGACGACCTGCGGCGCGACGCCTTCCTC
>CAYWDW010000079.1:0-12259 GCA_964457105.1 uncultured Heliobacteriaceae bacterium | reverse complement strand
AGACGGAAATAACGGAACAGACGAAACCAGGCCGATTCAGCACCGGGCTGTCCGTTTGTTCCGTTATTTCCGTCTGTTCCGTCATCTCTCTTCTGCTTAACTTAACCCCATTGGGCTGAAGCATCGAATCCGATCCGCGTTGTCAGGGGCGGCGCACCGGCCTGCCGCGGTGGCGCGGCGAGCGCGGGTTGCGCGTTTGCCGATCTGCAGGCTGACCTTTATCCTTGCGTGAATGAACCCCTGGCGCGGACTTGGTGATTTACCAAAAGAAATCTGGATTCTCTTTACGGCCACGCTGGTGAACCGGGCGGGGCTGATGGCGCTGCCGTTTCTGGTGCTGTATCTGACACAGCAAATCGGGCTGACGGCGGGGCGCGCCGGATTTGTGCTGACGGTTTACGGCCTGGGCGCGCTGCTCACTTCGCCGCTGGCGGGCCGCTGGTGCGATCACGTCGGCGCGCTGCGCATTATGAAAATGTCGCTGCTGCTGACGGGCCTGTTGCTGCTGCTTTTTCCGCTGGCCGGCAGCTTTGCCGCAATGGTGGCGCTCACCTTTATCTGGGCGGTGGTGAGCGAAGCGTTTCGTCCGGCGAGCATGACGATGATCGTTGACGTGTCAGCGCCGGGTCAGCGCAAACAGGCCTTTGCGGTCTATCGCCTGGCGGCCAATCTGGGCATGAGCATTGGCCCGGCAGTGGGCGGGTTGCTGGCGACGGTGTCGTTCGCTGCACTTTTTCTGGTGGACGGAGTGACAACGCTGGCGGCGTGGGCAGTGTTGCAGTGGTCACGCTGGCCCGTGTCTGAACCGGCTCACCATCCGGCACACCTCGGCCATCCGGCGAGCGCAGCCCGTCCAGGCGGACTGCTGGCTGATCGCGCTTTTCTGTGGCTGCTCGCGTCAATGGTGCCGGTGGTGATGGTCTTTTTTCAGTTTCAGTCATCACTGCCGCTGTTTCTGGTGCGCGACCTGCACTTTTCAGAATCGGCTTACGGGCTGCTGTTTACGATCAACACGCTGATGGTGGTCGGGCTGGAAATTCCGATCAACACGGCAACGGCGCACTGGCCGCACCGGGTCACGCTGGCGCTGGGCGCGCTGCTGTGCGGCACGGGCTTCGGTTCGCTGCTCTTCGTGCGCAGCTTTGCGGGCGCGGCGCTGGCCAGCAGCATCTGGACGCTGGCCGAAATCATTCTCTTCCCTGGCCTCTCGGCGGCGGTGGGTGACATTGCGCCGCCCGACCGGCGCGGGCGTTATATGGGCGTGTTTCAGATGACTTTCAGCCTCGCCTTCAGCCTCGGCCCCTGGCTTGGCACACAGGCGCTTGAACGTTACGGAGCGCATATGCTGTGGAGCGGCGCTTTTCTGGGCAGCCTGCTTTCGGCGGCGATGCTGTCACGAATTTCAGCGAGGCCATCGCACGAAACGTCTTCAGTGGCGGCTGCCGCTGAATGAAAACATGCCGACTGACATCAGGTCAGCAATTGTGCCGGTCGGCCTGACGGCTATAATTTCCGAACCTCCCCGCAGACAACCTGACAAACTGCACTTCAGCGCGGGCGCGTTGAAATGCGGAATCATTCAGAAGGAGGCAGCGAAATGAAATCACCGGCTGAATCAGCCGCAGCTACCGGCACCGTCACCGACAGTCTGTCATTACGTTACCGCGTGATCCGCCAGGCGACCGAACAGCTTTGCGCGTCGCTTTCCGCCGAAGACTGCGCCGTGCAATCCATGCCCGATGCCAGCCCCGTCAAATGGCACCTCGCGCACACAAGCTGGTTTTTTGAAACCTTCGTGCTGGAACAGGCCCTGGCCGGTTACGAACATTTCAATCCGGCCTTTCGCGTGCTGTTCAATTCCTACTACCAGACCGTTGGCGAACAGTATGCGCGCCCGCAACGCGGACTGCTTGTGCGCCCTGCGCTCGACGAGGTGAGGCGTTATCGTCAGCACATTGACCGCCTGATGCTCAGCCTGTTCAGCGCGCGCGAAATCACGCCCGCGCTGGCCGCGATCATTGAGCTGGGTCTCAATCACGAACAGCAGCATCAGGAACTGATCCTGACCGACCTCAAACACCTGTTTTCATTCAACCCGCTGCATCCCGTTTATGCTCCAGCCGCAGCATCTTCAGCGGCGGCACCGCCCTCGCTGCGCTGGTTTCAATATGCCGCAGGCGTGCGACACATCGGCCACGATGGCAGCGGCTTCAGCTTCGACAACGAAGGCCCGCGCCACCGCGTCTTTCTTGAACCGTTCGCGCTGGCCTCGCGCCTGGTGACGAACGGCGAATATCTTGAGTTCATCGCTGACGGCGGTTATGAGCGGCCTGAATGCTGGCTGTCAGATGGCTGGAATGCCGTGCAGCAATTCGCCTGGCGCACGCCGCTGTACTGGCAGCCGCGCGATAACGAATGGCTGAGTTACACGCTGTCAGGTTTGCGCGAACTGAACCCGAATGAGCCGGTCTGTCACGTCAGCTTTTACGAAGCCGACGCTTACGCCCGCTGGAAAGGTGCGCGCCTGCCGACCGAAGCTGAATGGGAAATCGTTGCCAGCGAGTTACCCGTCACCGGCAACTTTGTCGAAAGCGGCGAATTTCATCCGGCAGTTCTCACGCCAACGGCCACGACTGAAGCTCCCGCGCAGATGTTTGGCGACGTGTGGGAATGGACGCAGAGCGCGTATTCACCGTATCCGGGCTTTCATCCCCCGGCGGGCGCGCTCGGTGAATACAACGGCAAATTCATGTGCAATCAGATGGTGCTGCGCGGCGGTTCGTGCGCGACGCCGCAGTCGCACCTGCGCGCCACTTATCGCAACTTCTTTCCGCCGCAGGCCCGGTGGCAGTTCAGCGGCATTCGGCTGGCGCGTGACACGAACTGAACAAAGTCGGACTGAATTGACTGACCTGGTGACAACGCTTATGGTATGCCGCGCAACACCCGCTCGACTGTCAGAACCCGACAATTCATCCAGGAGAAACCATGACCCCGAAAAGATTGCGGCGTCTGTTGTCATTCACGATGGCCCTTGCCGTCAGCGTTTCACTCGCGGCCTGCTCTGCGCCGAATGAAACAGTCAAACCTGCGACAGCCGAAAACAAACCAGTCAACACAGAAAAACCGGCGGGAGGGAATGAAGTGAAAATCATTCGCCACGATCCGAAACTCGACAGCCTGATTCCGACAGACGCGAAAGTTGAAAAACTGGCCGATGGTTACAGATGGACTGAAGGCCCGGTCTGGAATCGGAAAGAAAATTATCTGCTCTTTTCCGACATTCCGAACAATCAGATCGTCAGATGGCAGGAAGGCCAGGGCGCGACGACCTGGCTCAGGCCTGCTGGCTATCTGAGCAGCACGCCTTTTGCAGGCAAAGAGCCTGGCACAAACGGGCTGACTTATGACGCGCGGGGTCGGCTGGTCGCCTGCGCGCACGGCGAAAGAAACATCGTCAGAATCGAAGGCGACGGAAAGCAGCGCACCGTGCTGGCCGACAAATACGAAGGCAAACGCTTCAACAGTCCGAACGATCTGGTTTACAAAGCGAACGGCGATCTTTATTTCACCGATCCGATTTACGGGTTGCCGAAAGGCGCTGACGATCCGCAGCGCGAACTGGATTTCTGCGGCGTTTATCGGCTGGACACCAAAGGCAAAGTCACGCTGCTGACCAAAGAACTGTCGCGGCCCAACGGCATTGCGTTTTCACCGGACGAAAAGATTCTTTACGTCGCCAACTCTGACCCGCCGAACAAGGCCATCTGGATGGCTTATGACCTCAAACCTGACGGCACGCTGGCGCAGGGCCGCGTCTTTTTTGATGCTGGCTCGTGGGCCAGAGAAAACAAGCCCGGCGCGCCCGACGGATTGAAAGTGGACCGTGACGGCAATCTGTGGGCGACAGGGCCGGGCGGCGTTCACATCTTCGCGCCCGACGGCAAACATCTCGGCACCATTGACACCGGCGCGCCGACCGCTAACGTCGCTTTCGGCAATGACGGTTCGACGCTTTACATCGCCGCGAACACCGCGCTGCTGCGTTTGAAGACCAGCGCGAAGGGCAAAAGCTTTTAGCGAAGACAGGAACACGAGATGACGGAACTGACGGAAATAACTGAACACACGGAACAGAAACGATCCTGATTTTTTCGTCTGTTTCGTTATTTCCGTCTGTTCCGTCATCTCGTTTTTTCTGACCGATTCAATGGCAGAGACAAATGCACATCGGGTGGCTTTGATTACCGGGGCTTCGCGCGGCATTGGCCGGGGCATTGCGCTGGAACTGGCGCGCGCGGGTTATGACCTGGTGATCAATTACGCGGCGAACGCGGCAGCGGCTGAAGCGGCGCGCGCTGAAATCTGCGCCGCAGCCAATCGTCACGACACGCGCATTGAATTGTGCCGGGGCGACGTTTCAAGCGCGGCTGACCGGTCGGCGCTCATTGAGTTCACGCGTGAAAAATTCGGGCGGCTTGATCTGCTCGTCAACAATGCCGGAGTCGCGCCGGAAAAACGCGCTGATCTGCTCGCGGCGACTGAAGAGAGTTTTGACCGCCTGATCGCCATTAACCTCAAAGGCCCGTACTTTCTGACGCAACTCGCGGCGCGGTGGATGATCGAACTGAAAGCATCCGGCGCGGTGGCTGATTACGCGCCGACCATCGTCAGCATCACTTCGGTGTCGGCTGATGCGGCTTCGCCTGAACGCGGCGATTACTGCGTGGCCAAGGCAGGGCTGGCAATGATGACGAAACTGTTTGCCGTGCGGCTGGCCGTCGAAGGCATCAATGTTTACGAAGTGCGCCCCGGCATCATTGCGACTGAAATGACGGCGGGGGTGAAAGAAAAGTATGACCACCTGATCGGTGCGGGGCTGACGCCGATTGCGCGCTGGGGCACGCCTGAAGATGTCGGGCGCGCCGTGGCCGCGATTGCCTCAGGCGCGTTGCCCTTTTCAACCGGCGAAGTCATCAACGTTGATGGCGGCTTTCACCTGCGGCGGCTGTGACGGCGGCTATCTGATGGGCACATCAGGATCTGGAGCGGCTGGGATCGCGCGCCGGTGCAGTACCGGGAGCGGTAGCGACCTGGTATGCCCGGAAGCGTCTGCGGAAAACAACCAGGTCGCTACCGCTCCCTGTACTGCACCGTTCATCCAGATCCTGGTGTGCCGCCCATATCGCTCAATTCCACTTTCCACTTCCCAGGCTGAGCCATGACTGACACCACATCACTGCTGACGAAACTCGAACACGCCTTCACCTTTGCACAGCGCCAGGTGCGCGCGCTGATTGAACGCGAGCCGGGCTTTTATCCGCTCTACACTGACGGCGGGAAGTGGCGGCACGCGAAGCCTGCGTGGACACACTGGTGCGACGGATTTTTGCCTGGCCTGATGTGGATCTTTTATGAAGAGACGGGCGAGCCGGCCTGGCGCGCGCAGGCCGTCGAGTATTCGCGCGCGCTCGAACACCGCAAGGATGACCGCGAGGTTCACGACCTGGGTTTTATCTTTTATCACGGCACGTACAAACGCTGGTACGAGGCGACTGTGCGCGAGGGCGCGCCTGACGAGTCGCTCAAGGCTGTGGTCATTCACGCGGGCCGCACGCTGGCGCGGCGGTTCAATGAACAGGCCGGATGCCTGCGGTCGTTTCACGGCGCTGATTCGAACTTCATAGACATTATGATGAACGTCGGCGTCATCTTTTATGCGGCGCTCGAAACGAACGATCACGCATTGCTGGAACTGGCTCATTGGCACTGCCGGACGACGCGGCGGACGCTGGTGCGCGGTGATGGCAGCACTGCGCACGAAGGCATCTTCGATCTCAGCACGGGCGAATTTCTGCGGCAGACGACGCAGCAGGGCTGGCGCGGCGACAGTTGCTGGTCACGCGGGCTGGCGTGGTCGCTTTACGGCTTTGGCACCTGTTATCAGTTGACGAAGGACCCGGTTTACCTTGAGGTCGCGCAGGCCAATGCTGATTACTGGCTCGCAAATGTGCCGGACGAAGGCGCGCACGCAGGCATCGCCCCCTGGGATTTCGACGCGCCGGAAAGCGGCGAGAAAAGCCGCGCCCTGGTTGACACGAGCGCGTCAGCGATTGCGACGGTCGGGTTGCTCAATCTGGCTGAAATGTCCACGAGCGCGGCGCGGCGCCGGGCGTATCGTGAGTTTGCGCTGATGACGATGGATGCGCTGACGACAGGTTACCTGGGCGACGCGCCAGGCTGGGAAGGCATTCTGCGCGGCGGCGTCTATCACCTGCACAAAAACCTCGGCGTCAGCGAATCGGTAATGTGGGGCGAGTTCTTCTTTGTCGAAGCGCTGCAGCGCACGCTGCAACTGCTGCGCTGAGGGCGAGACGGAAGCTGTCCGACAAGCCGGTGAAACCTGCCGGATGTCATTGAAAACAGCGTGCGGTGCTGCATTGCCGGGCAGCCCTGAAATTATTGTTGACGCTCCCCATGACATTGCATAGACTCTGCCGCGTCATTGAACTTTACTGCTGATGTCACGTACTCAATGATGGCTGGCAAGACCGGCTGCCGCGAATAACATATTCAGCGCGGAGATCACACCTCATCGCTCATTCTCCGCTCCCGTGCCCTTCAGTCCAACCCCCGATCAACTTCACGGTTCAGTGTCCCAACCTCTGAAGCAGCGTCAGGCAACGCGACAGGCCACCTCCCGGCAACGTTGCTGCGACTTGCCCCTGGAATGATTCCCCGGCGTGTGAACCTCGTGTAGTTCGTGTCCCACACAAACCTCAGTGCCAGGCTGATTACTCCCACCCCTGTCAGCCGTCGGGAACTTTGCAGGAGAACTCTGTTATGCATGACCGCAGAAATCCTCAGCGACTGATCTTCACCCTGCTGATTATGGCTGTGCTGGCCGTGACGCAGGCGACCCGCAGCCATGCCGGGTTACTGTCCATCATCGCGCAGGCCGACACTTCAGGTCTTTTTTCAGCGGGCCTGTCAGGCGCAGCCATTGGCGACAACGGCACATCAATCACTGCCGCTGCCGCCGACAGCAGCGCGTCCACGATTCGCTTCAGCAGCCTGCCCGGTCAGATCAATGTTGCGCTCAACCCTGGCGACAGCGCCGATGTGCAGCTTGGCGAATTGCGCGTGACTTCAAACTCAAATCTGCCGCTCACCCAGGCGCCGAATTTCGGCGGGGCGCGGTTTGCCGTCACGGTGAATTTCACTTCGCCGTCGGGCACGACGGCCCAGACCTTTTCGGGCGTGCTGACCGGACGCATTGCCGCCAGCAGCGCTGCCGCCGAAATTCAGTGGCTCAGCCCGCTCAGCCACACTTTCATGACCGGCAGCGGCGAACAGTTGAAGCTGACCATCGAACCGACGACGTTTCTCAACCAGGCACCGACCGGCGTGACCGGTGACCTGAATATTCCAATCAAAGCGCAACTCCTGCTCGTCAAAGCCAACACGCCGCCGTCAGTGCTGACGACCACGCCGACCATTGCCCAGGGCAGCGCGGCGTTTGTGCCGGTGGCAACCATTTCAGATCAGGAAACAGCGGCGGGCAATCTGATGGTTTCGGCCTCATCGCTGTCGCCCGGCCTGCTCGTCAGCCGCGTCATCAATAACCATGGCGCTATCAGCGTCGAGATCAGAGCCGCCTGTGACGCCACCATCACGGCCAGCCCGGTTCCAGGCATTCAACTGACCGTGCAGGATGGCGACGGCACAATCACGACGGCGCAGGTTGCCATCAGTTATGCACCGAATCCCGCGCCGGCACTCGGCAGTTACGCCGCAGTCAGCCTGGCGACGGGCGCATCGGCCACCATCCTGCCGGGCGCAGCCCCGGTTGATAACGGCGTGATTACGGGCCTCAGCGTCACGGCTCCGGGCTTTGGCGGCACCCTCAGCGTCAGTCAGGGCAGCGGCGCAGTCAGCATTCTGAATGCCGCGCCGACAGGTAATTTCACGGTCACAGTCACCGCGACAGACAATTGCGGCGCGACCGTTTCGCGCAGCTTTGCGCTCGCAGTCGGGCAGAGGCCGCCCATCGCCGATCCTTCCTTTTCCGCCGTCAGCAACCCGGTCTCCGGCGCGAGCCTTGACACGACGACGACCGCTGATTTCACGCAGGACGGCATTACCGACGTGGCCACGCTTGAGTCAGCGCAGACCGGCGCGGTGTCGGTGCTGCCCGGCAACGATAACGGCACGGTTGGCGCGCCCATCAAATCAGGTGCCGGCTCGCTTGCCACTCCCGTTGAAGCCGGAAACATTCAGGCCGATGCCAGTACGCTGACGCCTGTTTTTGAGGCGCGGGATTTCAACGGCGATGGCCAGCCTGACCTGCTGATGACGAGCGGCAACAACATCATCATTCTGATCGGCAGGGGCGACGGCACTTTCAATGCGCCGCAATTCGTCACGGTCGAAGGTCGTGATTACGCCGGTGATTTCAATCAGGACGGCGTGGCCGACCTGGTGAAATTCAACTTTGATCCGGCGACGCTGACCGGCGGCATCATCGTTCAGTTGAGCCGCGCTGACGGCACGTTCAGCGATCCGGTCACGACCGTGCTTGAAACGGGCAACGGCCTGTCAGCACAGGCCGGCAGGTTCGGTGATTTCAACGGCGACGGCAGGCCCGATTTTGCCGCCATCACCGACCGCTCGCAGGACGGCAGCGGCCAGATTGTGACGCGCAACTTTCAGGTTTCGATCTTTCTCGGCAAGGCCAGCGGTCAGTTCGATCACAGCCAGGAGATCAGTTCGGGCACTTCCGATCCGGACGCGCTGCTGATCGGTGATTTCAATCAGGACGGGCTGAGCGATCTGGTCACGACTTCGCCTGACAGCGGCACTGAACATTTCTTTTACCTGAGCAACCGGCAAAGCGGCCTGCTGCTGGCCGGATCGCTGGCGGGCGCGCTGCCTGCGGTTTTCAGAATCGGTGATTTCAATGCCGATGGTCGCGCCGACCTGGCCTTTGTGACCAGCGACGGCGTGACGATTCGCTCCGGCGATGAAAACCGCGTCTTCAGCCGCGAAGTCAGACCCGGCGTCACAGGCGAGCTGAATGTGGGCGATTTCAATCACGATGGCCGGACTGATCTGATCGTGACTGACCGCACGGCAAGTGTGGTCAGAGTGCTGCTCAGCAATGCTCCGGCCAACGATGCGCCCGTCATCACGGCGGCAGCGCCGCTGACGCGACAGCCCGGCAGCACCGGTCAGCCGGTCCCCATCGCCACCGTCAGCGACACCGAAACACCGGCGGGCAATCTGACCGTCAGCGTCGCGGCGGCTCCGGCTGGCATCATCGTTTCGGGTATCGCCAACAACAACGGCGCGATTACGGCCATTGTAGCCGCTGAATGCAGCGCGGCCATCGGCGCCAATCAGGTAATGCTGAAGGTCACTGATGGCGGCAGGCTGAGCAGCACGGCTGTGTTGACGGTCAATGTCGGTCTCAGCGATGTGACGGCGCAGGTGAGCTTCATACTTTCGGGTCTGATTTATGACCGCGCGCATCGCACCTTCAACGGCACCGTGACCATCAGCAACATCAGCAGCCAGCCGATCAACGGCCCGCTGCGGCTGGAACTGACCGGACTCAACGGCAGCGTCGGCCTGGTCAATGCCACCAGCCTGCGTTGCGGCACGCCCTTCATCAACCTGTCGCAGGTGACGGCGATTGCGCCGGGGCAATCGGTCGTGGTGCCGGTCATCTTCAGCAATCCGGGCAATGTGCTGATCAGCTTCACCCCGCAACTGCATAACAGTTATCTGTTCGTGCCAATCGAAAACCTGCCCCCGCCCCTCGCCGACAACCGGGAAAGTCAGACCAGGCTTTCACCGGGTCGAATCAGGAGGTCGCCAGAAAGGAGAGTTCGATGAAAGTGCCCAACTTCTCACCCGGCAGCTTTCGACAATTCATCATGGCCTGCGCCCTGCTGCTTTTGGCAGCCACCGCAGCCCAGGCTGATCCGGTCACTTTTACGGTTTCAGTCAACACCAGCGCCCTGAGCGGAACGAACGGCTTTATCAACTTTCAGTTCAATCCGGGCGGTGCCGGTGCATCATCAGCCACCGCCACCGTCACCGGTTTCACGTTTTCAGGCGGCGCGCTTGCAGGCACGGCTGACCTGACGGGCGGCGCTTCGGGCACGCTGCCAGGCGCCGTGACCATCAACAACAGTTCGCAGCTCAACGATCTGTTTCAGGGTTTTACGCTCGGCAACAGTTTCAGCTTCACGCTGACGCTGTCGGGCAACGCGCTCAACAACCCCGGCGGCAACATCGGCAGCGCATTTGCGCTGTCGCTGTTCGGCCCCAATCAAACGACGCCGCTGCTGACGCTTGACCCGAACGGCACGTTGTTGACGCTGCTGCTCAATCCAGGCGGCACGATCACAACGCTGACCTTCCCTTCAGGCAGCGGCGCGTCAGTCGTCACGATTCAGCAGCAGACCGCCGTGCCTGAACCGGCCACGGTGCTGCTGCTTACCACAGGCCTGTTCGGCATCGGGTTCAGAATCCGGTGCCGCCGCAAAAACAACTGAACACGCGAAACAATCCGGTCCGACGGGCGGCGATCTGATGCGCTGCCCGTTTTTATTTTCAGATGGCAGATGACAGATGACAGATGACAGGAAGTTGCGAGACTGCGGCTTCTCTTCCTTCCGAATTCCGAATTCCGAATTCCGACTTCCTCCGCTCGCACTCACGTCAAACTCGCGATAATCCGAATCCATCCCGGACTGATTTGCGTCTCAGGTCTGGACCTGAAAAGATAAGGGCACTCGCAGTTACCTGAGTCGCCACGCCGTCGCCGCCTCAATACCGCAGCGGCGCAGGCGGCCCTGCACCACATTCGACAAGCTCCCGGCTTGTCTGCAACCTTGACAGGAGAGATTTATGGAACATTCAGTGACGCCAGCCACAGGCGGCCTGCCGGAAGTGACAGCGCCTTCTCCCGAACAAATTTTTGACACGCTCATCGCCTTTCAGCGCAGCGCTGCGCTGCAGGGCGCGATTGAACTTGATCTGTTCACGGCGATTGCTGAGGGCGCAACCACCGTGTCGGCAATTGCCGCGCGCTGCCATGCCTCGGAACGCGGCACGCGCATTCTGTGCGATTACCTGACGGTCATCGGCTTTCTGACCAAAAATGACGGGACTTACGCGCTGACGCAGAACAGCGCGATCTTTCTGAATCGTCACTCACCGGCTTACCTCGGCAGCGTGACGCGGTTTCTGAATGCGCCCTCGCTGACGGATGCCTTTCAGGATATGGCGGAGATCGTCCGGCGCGGCACGACGCTGCTGGCCGGTGACGGTTCGATGGATCCTGAGCATCCGATGTGGGTTGATTTTGCGCGGGCGATGAAACCGATGATGGTTCCGGCAGCCGAAGGCATTGCCACGCTGCTTGAAGCTGAAAAAGGCGGCAACTGGCAGGTCCTCGACATTGCCGCCGGTCACGGCATCTTTGGCGTAACGCTGGCGCGGCACAACCCGCAGGCGCAGGTGACGGCGGTGGACTGGCAGAGCGTGCTGAACGTCGCGCTTGAAAACGCTCAGGCCGCAGGCGTCACTGATCGCTATCACCTGCTGCCGGGCAGCGCGTTCGAGGTTGATTACGGCACGGGTTATGACATCGTGCTGCTGACAAACTTTCTGCATCACTTCGATCAGCCGACCTGCGAAACGCTGCTGCGCCGGGTCCACGCGGCGCTCAAACCCGGTGGCCGCGCCGTGACGCTGGAATTCGTGCCGAACCATGATCGCGTCTCGCCGCCGATGGAAGCGACATTCAGCCTGACAATGCTCGCCACGACCGCCGCCGGAGACGCCTACACCTTTGCAGAATATGATGAGATGTTCGGTCACGCCGGATTTGCGCGCAGCGAAATCCATCAGGTGCCGATGTCGCCGCAGCACGTCGTCATCAGTTACAAGTAAGCTCGCACAACCAAATAAAACAGGCCGGATGCGCTGATCGCTGATGATCGCGCATCCGGCCTGAACTTTATCCAGGGCGATTCAGAATTTCAGCCTGGTTAGTCAGATGAGCCGTAATCGCCCGAATCCGAACTTTTCTGGCGGCTGTTTCTGGCTGAGGTGATTTCGCTGACGAGCAGCTTCCACACCTCGGGCCGCTGCGGCGGCGCGCTGTTGAGCAGGTGGTTGATTGAGTCGAGCGGCTGCGCGGCGGCCAGTTGGGCTGTGCGTTCGGGCAGGCGATAGTTGATGGTCT
>CAYWDW010000078.1:0-12277 GCA_964457105.1 uncultured Heliobacteriaceae bacterium | reverse complement strand
TGTCATCACGGGAACTTTCGGCAAGGCGCTCGGCGGCGCCAGCGGCGGCTTTATTGCCGGGCGGCGCGAACTGATCGAATTTATGCGGCAGAAATCGCGCCCGTACACTTTCTCAAACACGGTTCCGCCGGCTGTGGTCACAGCTTCAATCGCCGCGCTTGATCTGATTGAAGGTGATCCGTCAATCGTGACCCGGCTGCACGAAAACACGGCGTACTTTCGCCGCGAAATCGTGCGCGCCGGATTCACGATTCTGGAAGGCACACATCCGATTGTGCCGGTCATGCTTGGCGAAGCGGCGCTCGCGCAGGAGATGAGCCGCGAACTGCTCGACGCAGGCGTTTACATCAAGGGTCTGTGGTATCCGGTCGTGCCGAAGGGCGAAGCGCGGTTGCGCGCTCAGATTTCAGCGGCGCTGACCAGTGAGGATCTGGCTCAGGCCATTGAAGCATTCAGGACGGTGGGCCAGCGCCTGGGCGTGATCTGAACAACAAAAGTGGGATAAAAGATCTCATCCACGAAGGGACACGAAGCCAACCCGCTGTCCAGGGTCCAGTCAGCGGCGCCCGATCCGTACACAGGGCGCTCGCTGACTGGACCAGTAATGAAAAGTGATCCGGCCCTGGTTGACTGATTTTGCAAAGGCCCTGCCGCTTATTTCACCCTGGCAATCACAAGCGTCTGATCGTCGTGTGGCGAGGCGTCCTGGCACCATTCGGTGACGGCCAGCATGATGCGCGCGCTGAGTTCTGACGCCGGCAGGTGAGCGTAATCAGCAATGACCTGGCGCAATCGTTCCTCGCCAAATTCCTCGCCCACAGGATTGAAGGCTTCGGTCACGCCGTCGGTGTAGGCGACCAGCAGATCGCCGCTTTCAAGCGCGACCGTTTCGCAACTGTATTCACAGCCTTCCAGCAGGCCAATGACCGGGCCGCCGGTGTTGAGCGTCTGAAATTCAAAGGCCTCAGTCTCAGCTTCAAGCTCCGCTGTGGCCACTCCGGCATCACTGACGACGCGGCGCAGCAAACCTGATTCACGACCTGCCGCAATCAGGCGGCGACGATAAAGCAGCGGCGGGTTATGCCCGGCGTTGACGTAACACAGCCGGTAAGTCAGTTCATCAAACTGCCCGTAAAAGAATGTCGCATAGCTGCTCAGGTCAGTCGAACTGAACAGCAGCCGGTTCATAATCGCGACGAGTTCGGTCGGGTCGCCGCTCGCAAACGTCGCCTGCGAGCGCAACGAAGCCTGCACGGTGGACATCAGCAGCGCCGCCGCCATGCCCTTGCCTGCCACATCGGCGACGGCAATGCCCACCCGCGCCGGGTCAAGCTGAATGAAATCGTAATAGTCGCCGGCCACGCCGCGCGCCGGATGACAGATGCCGCACAGTTCGAGCGACACCATTTCGGGCGCGCCTTTCGGGAACAGGCGCTGCTGCACTTCGGTGGCCATCATCAGTTCGTGACGCAGCCGTTCTTCCTCGGCCTTGCGTTTGACGAGTTGCGCATTCTCAATCGCGTAAGCAATCTGCATCGCAACGTTCGTCAGCAGGTGGCGGTCTTCGCGTGAAAACGGCAGATCGCCCAGGCGCGGGCCGAGCGACATGACGCCGAGCAACTGATCGCGAGTTGAAATCGGCAGCATCAGGGCCGGACGAATGCGGCGCAGGGTTTCGCTTTCGCGCTGTCGCGCCGGAGTCAGGCTGTCGGCGGCTTCTGCCGGATGAATCAGCGCATGCACCCACGATTGCGGGTCGTCGAGATCCATCACCAGCGGCTGCGACGATTCGCGGAACCGCGCAATCGTGTAAGCTTCGCCCGGCAGCATCAGGCTCGCGTCGGGCGCCATCATCGTGACGGTGTGCGGCTGATCGGGGCGCGGGCCGTCTTCGTGCTGCCACGTCGCGCCGGTGCAGATGAAATCGCCCGTGATTTCATCGCGCAAAAAGATGACGGCGTTTTCAGTATGCAGCGCAGCCTGAATCCGTTCCGTCGCCAGCGCGGTCATCCGGCGTTTCTCGGTCATCGAACGCAGCGACTGCCCCAGTTCGGCCAGCACCTGCTGCGCGTTGTAAGCCTGGCGAAAGAAGCGCCGGTCAATGGCCGGAGCGATCACGCGGCGATGCAGTTCGCTCGTGATGTTCCAGACCAGAATCGCGTCAATCGCCGACAGAATGCCGATGACGCGCACATCCATCGTCGCCACATATTTCAGAATCCCCCACAGCAGCAGGTTCACGGCCAGGGCGACGGCGATGATTTCCAGCACCAGCGAACCCTGCGAAACAAAGACGTAACGCACCCCGCGCCGCAGAATGAAGCTGACCGGAATCACGCGATGGCGAATGATCGCGTAAGCAAACGACAGCGGAAAGATCGGGAAGGCAAACGTCGCCAGCATCGCCAGCCAGCGCCACACTTCAGGGCTGACCGACAGATGCTCCGCAAAGAACGAAACGGCAAACAGCAGCATCGCCGGGCCGAACCCGATCAGACTGCCCGCGACCACCACGCGCATCTTGCGCCGCGAAGCCCGCCCCGCCTGCCGGTAATTGATCATCAGCGACAATAACCCGCCGACAATGTAAGCTGTCAGAAAGAACGAGCCGACTTTATAAAGCGCAAACTCGCTCAGAAAAGATTCGGCCCGCGCCGGGGCAAACAGCAGCAGTCCGTAATAAATCAGCGAAGTCGGCGCGATCAGCAGCACGACCGGCAGGTAGATCAGCCATTCCAGGCGCGGAAAGCGGCGCAGCGCCGGAGACAGCTTTTCGCGTTCCTCAGGAAAGATCAGAAAGAAATGCAGAAAGACCGGGCCGAGCAGATCGGTCGTGACTGCCGCAAGCGCCAGCAGGACGTTGAGCCAGAACGGCAGATAGCTGAAATGCCCCTGGCCAAACAGCGTACACATCAGGCCGAACATCAGCGCCAGCAGCGTCGCCTGTTTGTCGTGCGACTTGAGCAGAAACAGCGCCAGGCCGGTCAGCAGCGAAATCGTCGGAATCACCAGCAACTGCGTCAGCAGCACCAGCCAGGTCAGCAGCGACACGGCGGCAGTTCTCAGTCCGGCCAGCATTTCCTGCCCGTCGCGCCGGACCAGCAGGTCGTAGCGCTGCCCGGCCTCGGCCCGGCGAAAGAATCTTTCAACCTGCGACGGATCGCTGATCGGCTGACCATTGAGCGCAATGATTTCGTCGCCGGGCCTGAGGACATTGGCCGGGCCGTCGGGGCGCACGGCTTCAATCACCAGCCGCCCGTTGTTCGGCATCACGCGCCAGCCGGGCACGCTTTTCAGCAGCCAGAGTTTTTCCCACGCATTGACGCCGCAGAAGACGAAAATCAGCGCAAAGAAAATGCCAACCAGAATGGTGTGATAACGCCTGAACATAACGACCGCCTGACCAGGTTGTGCTGCCTCATCCGCAGCTTATCATTACCTGTGATCGAATATCCAACAATTGAATGCGCCCTGCCGGGCGCACCAACAAGGCGCGCAGGCGTCCCGCCGGCCTTACTGACTTTAAGGGCGCCTTAATCGAAAGACAGGCAGGCGGGACGCCTGCGCTCCTTGTGCGCCTTGTGACGCGCCTTGTGACAGCTTGCTTTTTTACAAGGGTGACAGGATGATCGGGTTTCACCACGGATAACTTGTTTTTTTCGATTCCGGTATTCATCAACAAACATCATGCACAGGTCATCAACAGGACTGCTCACCGGTTTTTTTCTGATTATTATCGTGTCGGTTGTCAATTGCCTGGCCCAGGCTCAGCCATCCGGGCCGCCTGCGCACATGCCCAACACGGGCCGGATCACAGGCCGTGTCAGCGATCAGCGGGACGATGCCATCAGCGGCGCTACGGTCACGGCGCGCCTGGTCAGTTCGGGTGAATCTGTCTCTGTAACGACAGCCAGCAATGGCGGGTTCATTCTGAATGTCGCGCCAAAGGGTGAATACGAAGTCAGGGCCGAAGCCAAAGGCTTCACCGCGCAGACAAAGCGCGTCACCATCACTCGCGGCACCGTCGAAGAAATGCAGGCAACCGTCAATTTCACGCTTGCCGCCGCAGGCATCAGCGAAGTGCTGACCATTACCCCGGCCCGTACCGAACTGCGCCTCAGCGATCAGCCATCAAGCGTCACCGTCATCAGCGCGCAGGACCTCAGCAGCGCCGGAGCGCAGACGGTTGATGACCTGCTGCGACAGGTGCCCGGCTTCAGCAACTTTCGCCGTTCAAGCAGCATCGTCGCCAATCCGACCACGCAGGGCGTTTCACTGCGCGGCGCGGGCGCCAGCGGCGCGAGCCGGACGCTCGTGCTCGCTGACGGCATTCCGCTCAACGATGCCTTTGGCGGCTGGGTTTACTGGGATCGCGTCCCGCGCGAAGCGCTTGACCGCATCGAACTGGTGCGCGGCGGCGCGTCGGATTTATACGGTTCGGACGCGCTGAGCGGCGTCATCAACCTGATTACCCGCCCCGCCACAACCCGCACCATCACCGCCGAAGCTACTTACGGCAACCACCACACGGCTGATACATCTTTTTTTGCGGCAGATCAGTTCGGGCCGTTATCAGCCGCTGTCTCGGGCGAGGCGCTGCGCACCGATGGCTACTTCATCATCGCGCCCGAAGTGCGCGGCCCGGCGGACGAAGAAGCCGGTCAGCAGCACCGCGCGCTGACGCTGCGCCTGGGGCACGACTGGAATGTCAACAACTCGGTCTTTGTGCGCGGCTCGCTCTTTGACGAAGACCGCCGCAACGGCACCAGGGTGCAGCGCAACGACACCGCGACAGAATCAATCGCCACAGGCGGACGCTTCAGAACTGCCGACGGCAGCATCTGGAATCTGACGCTCTTTGCCAATCAGCAGCGCTATCATCAGAACTTCACGGCAGTGTCGGCCAGGCGTGACAGCGAAACGCTGACGCGAGTGCAGGCGACGCCCTCGCGTGACGCCGGGCTGGCCTTTAACTGGTCGCGGCTGAACGGTGCAAAGCACCTGCTGGTCGCAGGCGTTGACGTGCGCGGGGTGCGCGGGACGAGCGATGAAACTGTGTTTACGAACAATCGCGCCACGAGCTTTGTCAGCGCAGGCGGCAGGCAGCGGCGGATGGGCGTTTACGTGCAGGATCTGATTTCACTTTCAGCCCGCTGGCAACTGACGGCGCGCGCACGTTATGACAACTGGCGCGATTCATCGGCGGCTGCGGTCACGCGCACACTGGCGACAGGGGTGGTGACGCCGCGCTTTTTTGCGCCGCGCACCGAAGATGCTTTCAGTCCGGGGCTGGCGCTGATGTTTCGCGCGACAGATAAAATATCGTGGCGGGCGGCGGCCTATCGCGCCTTTCGCGCCCCGACGCTCAACGAACTTTATCGTTCATTCAGGGTGGGCGACACGCTGACTCTGGCGAATGAAAATCTGACTTCAGAACGGCTGACAGGCGGTGAAACTGGTGTGAACTGGACGCCGGCTGGCAATATCGCGGCCCGGCTGACTTATTACTTCACTGAAACGGTCAACCCGATTTCAAACTTTACCGTCTCGGTGACGCCGACGCTGATTACGCGGCAGCGGCGCAACCTGGGCCGCACGCGGTCGCAGGGACTCGAAGCCGAATTTGATCTGCGCGTGGCGAGTCGCTGGAATTTGTCGGCGGGTTATCTGCTGGCTGATGCGACGATTCGCCGCGCGCCGCAGGACGTGACGCTCGTCGGTCATCAGCTTCCACAGGTGCCGCGTCATCAGTTCACTTTGCAGGCCGCGTATGCGCACCCGCAGGCGATCAATGCGGCGATTCAGTTCCGGGCGACCGGTCGGCAGTTCGATGACGATCAGAACCGGTTGCCGCTGGCGGCTTTTGCGTTACTTGATGCGCTGGTTTCGCGCCCGCTCGGCAGGCACGTTGAGGCGTTCGTCGCGGTGCAGAATCTGCTGAATCAGCGTTACGCCGTCGGGCGCACGCCGCTTGAAACGATTGGCGCGCCGCGTCTGGTGCGGGGCGGAATCAGGCTGAGATTTGAACGATAAAAATTCATCTGCCGATCAACCCTCGGTGGTCTGCGGCTGTGCGAACAAAGCGGCAAAAGCCGCGCGTGGATCAAGTTTGCCGGTGGCTTTGCGCCCGGTGGTCAGCATCATTTCTCTGACCGATTTGACCGTTTCGTTAATGGTTTTGGGTTTGGCCGGTTCAGGCCGCACGACCTGTTCCCGCTGGATCACTTCGTCGCGTTTGATTAGTCTGGCTTTACTCATGGTTTCCCTCAATCACTGCTTCCGGTGAAGCAGGTTTTTCATCCCGATGTGCTGGAAAATCTCTCTGTACTGTCTGAATCACCTCAACTGAGTTTTCTATTCCCGCTGAGGTTTATTTTTGCCTGCTTTGAATGCATCTGAGGTCGGCGCGTTGCCAGCGGGCCAAAATTTCGTTGATCAAAAGCGGCGGTTTCATTTCCAGAATTCTGGCAGCAAAGGCGGTCTCTCGTGATTCACCTGAAATCCATCAGCCTGAAATCGCTGGCCGAACGGCCAGCAGATTACCCGTTCAATCTGCCGCTGGTCAGAAATTTCAGGGAGCTTGAGTTTCGTTCATCGGTGACGTTTCTGGCCGGTGAAAACGGTTCGGGCAAATCAACGCTGCTCGAAGCCATCGCCGCCGGCATCGGGTCGGTCGCCATCGCTTCAGATGACCTCGCGCGTGACAACTCGCTGCATCCGGCCCGCCGCCTGGGCCGGCAACTCAGATTTTCGTGGCAACACAAAACCCGCCTCGGTTTCTTTTTACGAGCGGAAGACTTTTTTGGTTTTGCGAAAAGAATGCACCACGCCGTCGAAGACCTGGCAAAGATGGCTGAGGATTTCGAGCAGGACTATGCCGGTTACGCGCTCGGCCTGGCCAAAGGCGCGGCGCTGTCGCAGCGGCAGGCCTTAATTGAAAAATACGGCGAGAACCTCGATGCCCATTCGCACGGCGAGAGTTTTCTGAAGCTCTTTCAGGCGCGCTTTGTGCGCGGCGGCCTTTACCTGCTTGACGAACCCGAAGCGCCGCTGTCGCCACAAAGGCAACTGGCTTTGCTGGCCATGCTGAAGGAGATGGTCGCGGAAGATGCACAGTTCATCATCGCCACGCATTCCCCGATGCTGATGGCCCTGCCGGAAGCCGTGATTCTGAGTTTCGACACGCACCCGGTCAGGGAAATCAACTGGGATGAAACCGAACACGTCGCGCTGACGCGGGCGTTTCTGAATAATCCGCAATCCTTTCTGCGCAGGTTATCAGGATAAAGACCGGAATCAGGCGGAGGTCAGGCTTTTTTCGATGTGGCTTTTTTCGCCAGGCGTTTGACGAAAGCAGCGTGTTCCGGTGAGGCCAGCCCCTGCTGCAAAACGGCCAGCACACGGGCCAGATCGCCTTTGAGCAGCGCCCTGACGTCAAGCCACAGACCGGGAAAAACGCGGCTGCGAATCACCCCCTTTGCGTCGGGCCGCAGGCGGACATATTTCCCGCCTTTCAATTCAAACCAGTCCAGTTCTTCATCATAGACGCGCCAGACAATGTATTCGCGCACCCGGCGGCGCTGATAAACCGGCAGCTTGATATGTAAATCGTATGAAGCGCTGCTGGCGGCGACTTCAACCATCAGTTCCGGCGCGCCCTCGACGTAATCGTCTTTACTGATTCTGGTTTTCCCGCCGACTGATGTATCCAGAAACAACAGCACGTCTGGCTGCGGCTCATTATGCTCATCCATGCGGACAGTGACGTTATCTCCGGCCCGCACTCCGGGAGTGGAAGCCAGATAAACTCCGGCCCAGGTGGTGAAAAAGATGTGCGGCTCGCCATGTGCTTCAAAGTGAACGGGTGACGGCATATAAACGATTCCTTCGATCAGTTCTGCCTTTTTAAGCTGCGGCATCGCATGGTAGCGTCGCTCAAATTCCTCCCGCGTCAGTTGATCACCATTATTCAGCGGCGGCGTCATGACTTTCAGTTCAGGCCTGGCCCGTTTTTTGTGCAGTTCATCAGCAAGAGATTTCGGCAATGCCATACTGAATTCCTCCTGTCTCTGGCGGATTATATTTCCGGCCCGGGGCTTCTGTCAGCAGTGTTGTCACGCTCCGGCTCTCTGCCTTATCGTATCCGCGCCAACCGTTGTCATGAGTTCAACCCGCAACAAGGAGAAGCTTCCGATGAAAGCCTTGCGCCCTGCCCTCATTATGCTGAGCCTGCTGCTGCTCGGCGGTCTGAGCGTTTCATTCACCTCGTCGAGTCAGACCAGCGACAGTTTCACCATCGAACAGGTTTTGAGCGCGCCCTTTCCTGAAAACCTGGTTGCTGCGCCCAAGGGCGAGCGCATTGCCTGGACTTTCAACGATCATGGCAAACGCAATGTCTGGTTTGTCGAAGGCCCTGAGTTCAAAGCCAGGCAGTTGACTCAGTACAACACGGACGACGGACAGGAGATCACGCAGCTCAGTTTCACGCCCGACGGCAGGTATGTTGTTTATGTGCGCGGCGGCGATCCGAACGGGGCGGGCGAAATTCCGAACCCGACGAGCAACGCTGCACCTGCCGTGCAGGCCGTGTATGCCGTTGCCGCCGACACGGGCCGCGTGAAGCTGCTCGGTGAAGGCACCGCGCCGAAAGTCTCAACCGTCAGCGATCAGGTAGCATTCATCAAAGACGACCAGATTCACATCGTTTCGATCATTGGCACGGCAAAGCCGCAGCCGCTTTTTATCGCGCGCGGCAGCAACGAATCGCCGCAGTGGTCGCCTGATGGAAAGAAGGTGGCCTTCGTCAGCCGCCGCAACACGCACAGCCTGATTGGCGTTTACGACACGATCACAAAAACGATCCGGTGGATGGCGCCTTCGATTGACCGCGACGACTTCCCGCGCTGGTCGCCGGACGGCAGACAACTGGCCTTCATTCGCCAGCCCGCGCGGGGTCTGAGGCCGCGCCCGATGTCCGAAGACATTCCCGATCCCTGGGCGATTTTTGTCGCCGATGCCGCGACCGGGCAGGCAAAGGAAGTCTGGCGCAGCGGCAAGGGGCTGCGCGATTCGCTGCCCCGCTACCCCGGCGAGAACGTGTTGCATTGGGGCAAAGGTGCCAGCAACGAAGACTGGCTGGTCTTCGCTTCAGAAGCTGACGGCTGGCTGCGGTTGTATTCAATGCCTGCAACCGGCGGCGCAGTGATCGCGCTGAGTCAGGGCGGATGCGAGATTGAGAACGTCGCAATATCTCCTGATCGCAGGCATCTGATTTACTCATCAAATTGCGATGACATTGACAGCCGTCATCTGTGGCGCGTTGCTGTTACCGAGGGCAAGCCCGAACGAGCACAGCTTGGAGCAGATATGCAGTGGAATCCTGTCTTCACGAATGAAGGGGCTACTCTTGTTTATCTAAGCGCATCGGCCACCAAACCAGCCTCAATTTTCAGGACAGGTGCAGCATCGTGGTTTATTGACCCACAGTATCTTTTCCATGTATCTGACCTGATTATCCCTGTCGCAGATAACAGCAGGTTCGGCCAATTCCCTGCTTCACAACTGGTCACTCCCCAACAGGTCATCTTCAGGGCCGAAGACGGCCTTGAAATTCACGGTCAGCTTTTTCTGCCGAAGAATGCCAGGCCCGGCGAGAAACTGCCCGCTGTTGTTTTCGCGCACGGCGGCCCGGTCAGGCAGATGCTGCTCGGCTGGCATTACCTTTACTACTATCACAACGCTTACGGTTTCAATCAGTGGCTGGCCAGCAAAGGCTACGCGGTGCTGTCGGTCAACTTTCGCAGCGGCATCGGCTACGGGCGCGATTTCAGGCAGGCGCCAAAGCGTGGCGCGCGCGGGGCTGCAGAATATCAGGACATCGTGGCCGCCGCGCATTACCTGCGTTCGCGGTCGGACATTGATCCGGCGCGCATCGGGATGTGGGGCGGTTCGTATGGCGGCTATCTGACGGCGCTGGCGCTGGCGCGCAACTCTGATCTGTTTGCGGCGGGCGTGGACCTGCACGGCGTGCACGACTGGTCGGCGCGGCTCTCGAATGCCAACTGGATTGATTACGGCAACCGCGATGCGCAGCGGATTGCGTTTGAATCTTCGCCGGTCGCGGCGGTTGAGAAATGGAAATCGCCGGTGCTGTTCATTCACGGCGACGATGACCGCAACGTCGCTTTTTCGCAAACGGTTGATCTGGCCGTGCGGCTGCGCGAGCGCGGCGTGCCGTTCGAGCAGATCGTCTATCCCGACGAAGTGCATGACTTTCTGCTGCATCGTCACTGGCTGGCGATTTACCAGGCGGCGGCAGATTTTTTTGATCGTCATTTGAAACAGAACAACGCGGCGAATGGCCAGACTTCATCGCTGGACCTGCTGATTCGCGGCGGGCGCGTCGTTGACGGCACCGGCGCGGATCCGGTCGTTAAAGACATCGGCATCAAAGATGACCGCATCGTGTTCATCGGCGATGCCGCGCAGAGTTCGTTATCAGCCGCTCGGACGATCAATGCTGACGGCCTCATCGTTGCGCCCGGCTTTATTGATCCGCACACGCACGCCTTTGAAGACCTCAACAATCCGCCGCGCAAAAACAACGTCAATTACCTGATGCAGGGCGTCACGACCGTTTTCACCGGCAACGATGGCGGCGGGCCGGTCAATGTCAATGAAGTTTACAGTCAGTGGCGGCGCGACGGCATCGGCACCAATGCCGCAGTCTTTGTCGGTCACGGCACCGTGCGCAGCAAAGTGCTTGGGATGAAGGACAGCGAACCGACTGCCGAACAGCTTGAGCAGATGAAAGCCATGGTCAGCCAGGCGATGGATGAAGGCGCGCTGGGCCTTTCGACCGGCCTGTATTATGCGCCCGGCAGTTATGCAAAGACTGAAGAAGTGATTGAACTCGCCAGGGTCGCGGCGGCCAAAGGCGGCATCTACGATTCGCACCTGCGCGATGAAAGTTCGTACACCATCGGGCTGCTCGGTTCGATCAGAGAAACCATCCGCATCGGACGCGAAGCGCACATTCCCGTTCACATTTCGCACATCAAGGCGCTCGGCACCGATGTCTGGGGTCAGAGCAGGGATGTCATCGCGCTGATCGAACAGGCGCAGCGCGCAGGCGTCAAAGTCACAGCCAATCAGTATCCGTACACCGCTTCGGGCACGAGCATCGGCGCATCGCTGCTGCCGCGCTGGGCCGAAGTCGGCGGCAACAGGGAGTTGCTCAAACGCATTGATGATCCGGCAGTGCGCCCGCAACTGATCGCTGACATGACAACCAATCTGAAACGACGCGGCGGGCCGGAATCATTGCTCATCACCGGCTCGCGCCACCGCGAATGGGTTGGCCGGACGCTCGGCGCGCTCGCGCAGCAGTGGCACAAAACGCCGGTTGAAGCCGCGCTTGAAATCATCAAGGCGGGCGGTGCCGGCGTAGCGTCATTCAACATGAATGAGCAGGACATTGAAAATTTCATGCGCCAGCCCTGGGTGATGACCGGCAGCGACGGCAGCAGCGGCCATCCGCGCAAATACGGCACCTACCCGCGCAAGCTGCGCGAGTATGTTTACGAAAAGAAGATCATCACGCTGCCCTTTGCGATTCGGGCCTCAAGCGCGCTGGTAGCTGAAACCTTCGGCCTCAGTGAACGCGGCAAAATCGCACCGGGATATGTTGCCGATGTGGTGGTCTTCGATGAAAAGACGATTCGTGACCGCGCCACTTATGAACAACCCGAACTGCTCGCCGAAGGCATGAAGTACGTCATCGTCAACGGCAGAATCGCGGTTGACGATGGCCGATACAACGGCGCGCTGGCCGGCAGGCCGTTGTCAAAACGAGCGGGGCGCGCTGATGCTGGCCGGTAATCGGCTTCAGCATTGAAGAAAAAGATTTTTCTTCCACGAAGCCACACGAAGATTCACGAAGAGAAACCGGTTTGTCTGTTACTTTTCGTGCTGCTTCGTGTGGCTTCGTGGAAGAAGCTTTCAGTCGAACAGCAGCAGAAAGGAGCGAACATGTCTGAGACGCAGCCCATCGTGCCGCAAGCGAGCAGCGCGGGTTATCTGGATGACATTCCCATCCCTGACATTTCTCACCTCGTCACGGAGGACGACACCCCTGCAGACAACATCATTTCAGAAAAACAGATGCGGCTGCTGGTCGAGCCGCTTTACAGTTCGTGGCCCGGTCCGCTGACTGAAGCAGGCGAACCACGCCCGTTCGCCGCCTTCGCCAACGTCGGACTTTTTTTCAGCCTGCACG
>CAYWDW010000077.1:5431-12281 GCA_964457105.1 uncultured Heliobacteriaceae bacterium | reverse complement strand
TTTCATCACGCACTGCCCCGTCAATCGCCAGTTTTTTGAGCGGGCGCATGCGCTGGGCATTCGCTGTTTTCCTTACGTCACGTTCTATCAGGGCGCCGCCGGGCAGAGCTATCAGGGCGTCAATCTCAGCGCGCATCCTGAATTCATCGAAGTTGACGAACATGGGAATTACCGGCGTACAGGGTTCTGGGATTCAGAGGATTACAAGAACCATTACACCGTCTGTCCCAATGTGCAGGCTTATCAGGATGCGATGGTGGCGTGGGTCAGAAAGCTGCTGGATGACGGCGCGGACGGCGTGTTTATTGACAACCTGAGCAGCCGGGCTGAGTGTTACGGCCCGCAATTCGGCAAACACAAACACCTGATCGGCACGTCCGGCAAGGCTTCATCTGCCGAACAGAACCAGGCGTTTGCCCTGCTGCTGCGGCGCGTCAGAGAAGCCATCAAACAGGCGCGCCCGGACGGCGCAATGCTTGGCAATTCAGCCAGCCCGACCACGCTGCCGCCGGAGTTCTGGAAGTATCTCGATGCCGACATGCTCGAATCATACATCTGCACCTGGGCCAGCAATGACCGCTGGTTCGACTGGCAGACGCACTGGGACAAGACGGGCCGTGACCTGCAACCATACCTGAAAGCGGGCAGGCAGATTCAGGCGCTCAGCTACCTGGGGCACACACCATACGGCGTGCGCGAGGATGCGTTCTTCTGTTATGCCAGCGCGCGCCTGGCCGGGTTTGTCTGGAATGGCGGGCTGCCGTTGTCCAATCCTGAAACGGCCCTGCTGTACCGCCTGCGGCTGGGGCGTCCGCTGAGCGACGAACGCGAAGAAAACGGGATTCATTACCGTGTCTTTGAGCGTGGCCTGGTGGCAGTCAATCCTGATAAGCAGCAGGCCGCTTCATTCGCGCCCGGCTCGGACATTCCTTCACGCCGGCTCGTTGATCTTTTTGGCGGCGGAGCAAAGAACTGGCATCAGTATGCGCCGAATGGTTTCACGCCTGATTACCAGGTCAGGCACTCTGGCCGCATCAGCATCGCCTGCGCCAGTGATTCAACCACCGCAGGCAGCGGGGCAACGCAGACCATCGAACTCAGGCAAACCAGGCCAGCCCCGATCATCATCAGCGGCTGGAGCCGGGCCGAAAATGTTTCCGGCACAGCCGATGGCAATTATGCGCTGTATGCCGACCTGCTTTATGCCGATGGCACATGGCTCTATGGTCAGATTGCCCCCTTCACCACCGGCACGCATGACTGGGAACAGCGGTCTGTCACCATCAATCCGCAGCGCCCTGTCAGCAGCCTGACGCTCAATTTGTTGTTGCGGAACAAGACCGGGCGGGCCTGGTTCGATGACGTGTCGGTGCGCGAAGCGGGCGGAAGCGAACAGTTGCTGAACGGCGGATTTGAAGAGACCGACGAGCAGAGCCGCATCCTTGACCTGAGCGCATCAGGTCGGCTGATGATTCCGAAATATGCCGGGCGGGTTTATCTCTTTGCTCCCGACACGCGCGATGAACTCGCCCCGGTCGGCCCGAAGCTGACCATCATCACTTCACCGCCGCTCGCTGAAGTGCGCTTTCGGGTGGATGGATTTGATTACTGGACACACAGCGGATTCTGGACCACCGAGTACCACAAGGGCGACAAATTCGGCAGGTTCGAGCTGACGTTCGATCAGCCGGGCAGGCATACGGTTGAAATCGTGGATGTGATTCCGGCAGAGGTGCGGATTCCGCAGGGGTACGCCAGTGGTCAGCGGCTGGGGCAGATGATGGACCCATCGAATCCGGCGCGTCCGAGCGCAGGCCGCAACTTCAGATTTGCCGGATGGAAAAATGCCGGTTCAAATCCCCGGATTGAAATCAATCTCAGCCGCGACACGACCCTGACCGCTGAATTTGTGATCGCAGACAAAGCGCGGTGATGATCGCAGGCCGCACGCCACGCTGCTTATGAGCGGGCCGGTGCGGCAATGCTTTTGAATTCGTCCTTCGGCTCGAACATCAGACCGACCTGTTTGCCCTGGAATTTGGCGGTGACGACATTGACCTGGTCAGCGAAGAGTTCACAATGCATCCGGTTCTTCAACTGCGCGCCGACCAGGCCGCCGGGCATCCGGCCTGCCACGTAAATCCAGAACATATCGGCCATCCCTTCCATCCCGACCCACGTCAGCCTGACCGGGCGGCCAGCCTTTGTTTTCAGCACGAAGTTGTCATTGAGGTAAGCGACAATCAGCGCCGTCTTCGCTTTGTCCTGCCAGTCCTCAGGGCGCTCAAGCCGGACTTCGCGGCCTGCGTGCCGGCTGATGGCGGCCTGAAAATCATCGGCAAACACGCGCACGATGATTTCAACCGACTGCGCCGACGGCTTGTATTCAAGCTGCGAATTGCTGACGTGAAACTTGTGAAAATTCGGATGACGAATGGCAGAGTGCAGATGACCGGCACACAGGATCATCATCAGCCACAGGCAGCAGGATCGCGTCAGCACGCTTCCTGCCTGCTTGCGCCGACGGCTCCGCCATCTGTTATCTGTCATCTGCACTCTGCCATTCTCCTTATCAGGAACCAGGCTCACATCAGTTTTTTACGGCCTGCCCAGGCTGGCGCTGTCAATGAATTTGTCCACGTCCTGTTTGAGTTTCGCCAGCGATTTCAGATCAATGTACATCATATGCCCGGCTTCGTAATAAGTCGTCGTGATGTTGCGCCGGAGCGTCGGATCGAGGTTCAGATGATCGAGCGTGTATTCAGCCGCAAAATACGGCGTCGCCATATCGTAATAACCGCACGCCACCAGCAGCTTCAGATACGGATTCTTGGCAAACGCATTGCGCAGCGCCCCGCTCGTATCGGCATAGCCGTTGCTGACGCCCCAGTTCCACGCCCCGATGCCGCCGCCCAGGATGTGATAATCAAGGTCGGATTTGAAGCCGAGTTGCGTGCGCACATAGTTATTGAAGGTCGCCGTGTAAGGCGGGCGAATCGCCGTCATGCTCGGATCAAAGGCCGGATTGTTACCGGCGACATCAGCATCAATGCCCTTGAAGCGGCTGTCGAGGCGGCCCGTCGTGCGCCGCTGATCGCGCAGCAGTTCCTTGTTGAAGCGAGACAGAGCCACCCGCAGGTTGTTCTGCTCGATGAACTCTTTGCTGAGGCCGGTGTAACGCGCCATCTGTTCGACGATGCGCTGTCGTTCGGCGGCGCTCAGGCGATCAGCCTTCATCAGCGCGACCGCATAATCATTGACGGCCCAGCGTTCGGCTTCATCCAGCACGGCGCGCAGTTCGCGGCTCTGCAAACTGGCGGGCAGCTTTTTGTGATACCACGCCGTCGCTGTGTAAGAAGGCAGAATGACCACGTAAGGCAGATCATTGCCCGGCGCAAAGAGCAGCGTCTGAAAGTTCATGACCGTCGAAATCAGCAGCACGCCATTGAGGGCAATGCCCTGATCTATCAGCAGCCCCGACAACCCCGAAGCGCGCGTCGTCCCATAACTTTCACCGACCAGAAACAGCGGTGACGACCAGCGTTCAGCGCGCGTCAGATACATTCTGATGAATTCGCCGACCGATTGCAGATCACCCTGCAACCCGAAAAATTTCTGCGCCAGTTGCGGACTCGCCGCGCGGCTGTAACCCGTCCCGACCGGATCAATAAAGACCAGATCGGTTTTATCCAGCCAGGTGTAATCATTGTCCACCAGTTGATAGGGCGGCGCGGGCAACTGCCCGTCATCAAGCATTCTGACCCGCTTCGGCCCAAGCGCGCCCAGATGCAGCCAGACCGAAGACGAACCCGGCCCGCCGTTGAATGAAAACATCAGTGGCCGCTGCGCCGCACTGCCGGGGTTTTCCAGCGTGTAGGCCATAAAAAAGATGCGCGCCTCGGTTTCGCCCTGACTGTTTTTGATCGGCATAAATCCGGTCGTCGCCGTATAGCGCAGCGTTTTGCCGTTCGCTTTGATTTCGTGCTTTGTGATGACCGGCGGTTCATCGGGCAGCGGAGTCGGTTTGGCCGCTTCGGCCTGACCGGATGGCGGCGGCGCGCCTGGCGGTGACTGCGGCCTTTGCTGCTGCGGCGCAACAAGCAGCGCCAGTAAAAGGAAGATGCTGGCAAACATGGTGTTTTTCTCCTGATGGAATCGAATGTGAATGGCGTCTGTAAACCTGCAGCCAGAATGTATGTGAAGCGCTGAGGTTTGTCCAGAATGACGAATCAGGCGAGTCCGTCAGCTTTTTGCGGCGGCCCTGGTCACTGATTCAGTTTCTTTTTGATTGCGCCTGAGGTGGCTCTGAAGACGTTTCTGAAAAAGCCCTGCTTTGGGGTGACGACCGGCTCGCCTTTCTCTTCGGCGGCGATGATGGCTTTGGCTTCGGCTTCGAGGGCGGCGAAAAAATGGGCGGTCATCATCTTTGCGGTAGACAGAATCATGCGCTGCCCGACGCTCGCAATCGTGCCGCCCACGCTGACATCGCCGGCATAGGCGACGACCGTCGCGTCATCCTGTTCAGTCAGGTCCAGCGCGCCTGTGCCTTTGACAAAGCCGGGCGCGCCCTTGCCGTCAACATTCATTTTGTAATGCTCAGGCTCGCGCAGTTCGTCCAGCCTGATGCTGCCGGTGTATAGCCCCTTGATTGAACCGACGCCGGTTTTCATGGCCATCCGGTAAGCGCCGTCACCGAGCGCTTCGAGCGATTCAACGCCCGGCACGCAGCGGCTCAGCACCTCAGGATCAATCATCAGATTCCAGACCAGCGCGCGCGGCGCCCTGATGGTGTAACTGCCTTCGATCTTCATAGCTGAATCGTTGCCGCGCCTCAGCCAGTCGCCTGCTGACGCGCGCGGTATCGTCCCGGATTACTTTGCGTTCTGTTCATCGAGCCATTTTTTGAGCGGCGCGAAATAATCAAGAATCGCCGTCGCATCCATGCGGTCTTCGCCGGTCAAAGCCTTCAGCGCTTCGGGCCAGGGGCGGCTCTGCCCCATGGCCAGCATCTTTTCCAGACGGCTGCCGACTTCTTTGTTGCCATAAATCGAACAGCGATGCAGCGGCTCTTTGCACCCAGCCTGGCGCGCCAGCGCGCGATGAAACTGGAATTGCAGAATCGCGGCCAGAAAGTAGCGCGCATAAGGCGTGTTGGCCGCGACGTGATATTTGGCCCAGGGGTCAAAGTCCTGTTCGCTGCGCGCTTCAGGCGGCGCGATGCCCTGATACTTTTCGCGCAGTTCCCACCAGGCCTTGTTGTAATCGGCGGGTTTCACTTCGCCTGAAAAAACCTTCCACCGCCACTGGTCCACAAGGTAACCGAACGGCAGAAACGCGACCTTGTCGAGTGCGCGCTGCAGCAGCAGCCCGATGTCGGCATCAGCGCTCGGCACCCTGTCAATCAGGCCAAGTTTTTTGAGGTAGTCCGGCGTTACTGATAAAGCAATCGTGTCGCCGATGGCTTCGTGAAAGCCGTCATTCGCGCTGTTCTGAAACAGGTACGGCTGCGGCGCATAGGCCATTTGATAATAGTTGTGGCCGAGTTCGTGATGAATCGTCGTGAAGTCCTCTTCGTTAATGTTGATGCACATCTTGATGCGCACGTCCTTCTGATTATCAATGTCCCACGCGCTGGCGTGGCAGACAACTTCACGATCCTGCGGGCGGGTAAAGAGCGAACGCATCCAGAAGGTCTCAGGCAGCGTTGGCAGGCCAAGCGAAGTGAAGAAGCCTTCGCCGTATTTCACCATGCCTTTGGCATCGGTCCTGCGCGCCTGAAGAATTTTAGTCAGGTCATAGCCCGGATCGCCGGTCGGTGGTTTGAGCAGGTCATAAATATTGTTCCACTGCTGCGACCACATATTGCCGAGCAGTTGCGCCGGAATCGGCCCCTGTTCCGGCACCACCTTGTTGCCGTATTTTTTGATGAGCTGCCTGCGGGTGTACGTGTGCAGCGAATCGTAAAGCGGCTTGACCTGCTGCCACAGCCGTTCCATTTCGGCAGCAAAGGCGTCCGGCTCCATATCGTAATTCGACCGCCACATCGCGCCCGTGTCCTTGAAGCCCATTTCGCGCGCGCCCTTGTTCGACAACTCAACGAAGCGCGCATACTGGTCACGATGCGACCGGGCAATCGAGTGCCAGCCGAGCCAGGCTTTTTTCAGTTCATCGGGATTGCGGCTTTCGCGCAGAGTTTTTTCGAGGTCATCGAGATTCAGGCATTTGCCCTGGTCGCCTTCGGGGCAGTATTTGCCCTTGCCGTAATCGGCTTCCATGGCGGCGGCGATCTTCGTCAGTTCATCGCGCTCCTTCGGATCGGACGGCGCCGGCAGGGTCAGCGAAAGCTTCAGCAGTTTCAGCTTGCGCGCCGTTTCGTCAGACATCTGCTGCCCGGCGAATTTGCGCGCCGCTTCGGCCAGTTCAGTAGTGGCCGCGATGAACTCCTGATTGGCATCGGCATTCAGATCTTCGGTGTCTACAGTAATGAAATTGCTCTGCACCCATCCGGCACGGCTGAGCTTGATGCTGAGCGCCGACAACTCCTTTTCAGCTTCAGCAGCGAACTGCTCAGGCGTGGCTGCGGATGAAACGGCAGAGGTCGGCACCTGGCCGGTGTTCGTCGCACAGGCGACCGGAATCAGCGCAACTAAAAATAAAAACCAGACTGCGATCCTTCGATTCATGCAACGAGTCCTTTCACCAGTTTATTCAGGCAACCTGACGTTTGGGACAGTACAGGGAGCGGTAGCGACCTGGTTCTGCAACGCCAGGTCGCTACCGCTCCCTGTACTGTCCTGGTTAATGCCATCGGGCCTTGCGGTAAACTCCGCTCGCTCACGCTCGCGGTACT
>CAYWDW010000077.1:3967-5421 GCA_964457105.1 uncultured Heliobacteriaceae bacterium | reverse complement strand
CGCCCTTTCAGGGCTGGCGTGATTTTGGTGCCGCATACCGGGGGGTTGCGCTGACGCTTCACCCCCGGCTATTGAATTCAGCCCCTTACGGGGCTGAACAAGCATCATCAGATTTCCCGGCCATTACACCCGCGCGGCGGCGGTCTGCAGGGCGCGCTTCGTGTAAACCCGCGTCAGGTGGCGGCGGTAATCGCCCGAAGCGTGTATGTCCGCCATCGCGTCAGCGGCTTCGGCATCGGCCTTTGCAATAGCTGCGCTGATCGTCTCGTCATTGAGCGTCTGGCCGCGCAACGTATTTTCAACCGACGTGGCGCGATAAGCTTTGGGCGCCAGCCCCGTCACGCCGATGCTCAGGTCCTTGCATTTGCCGCCATCCATCGTCAGTTGCGCGGCGATGCCGACGATGGCGAAGCCTGACGCGGCCTGCGGCGCTTTCAGATAGGCCGCTGCCTTTGGCTGAGCCGGAGCCGGGATGCGAATTTCAGTGACCAGTTCGCCCGGCTGCACGGCTGAAGTCATCATCTCAACAAAGAAGTCTGCGGCTTTGATCACGCGCTCGCCCTTTGAACTGCGCGCGACAATTTCAGCGTCAAGCGCCAGCATTGCCGCCGGCCAGTCCGCCGCCGGATCGGCGTGAACAAGGCTGCCGCCAATCGTGCCGCGATTGCGCACCTGCTGATCGCCGATCTGCGCGGCGGTTTCAGCGAGCAGCGGGCACGACGCTTTGATCACTGATGATTTCGCAATCGCCGCGTGCGTCGTCATCGCGCCGAGGCTGAGCTGATTGCCGGTGGCGTTGATCGCGCTCAGTTCGCTGATGCGTCCGAGGTCAATGACGACGGCGGGCGCCGCCAGTCTGAGCTTGAGAATCGGAATCAGGCTCTGCCCGCCAGCCAGAATTTTGCAGTCATCGCCGTATTGCGCGATCAGTTGCAGCGCCTCATCAACTGTTGCCGGTGCGAAGTATTCAAACTGTGCTGGAATCATTTCTTCTCCCTTTGCAGAACCGGTCCAGTACCGCGCGCGTCAGCAAGCGGTTGATCCGTTTGGCGCCGCGTGCTGACGCGCGCGGTACTGTTACGGGGTTCAGGGCTTGATCGCCTGTTTGATCAGTTCGGCCATCCCGAACTTTCCTTTGACTGTGAATGCCGGATCGGGTTTCCAGCCCGGAGCCTGCGATAAAAACGAGAAACCATCACCGAGCAGCAGACCGATAAAAACTTCAGCCACGATACGCCCGCCGACGCGACCCAGTTTGATCGGGGTGCTGTCGCGTCCGTCAAACTGCTGCTGCGCTTCGGCCAGGATGTAATACCAGAGCGGCGCGCGGCCTTTGAATTCAGGGTGTAAATCAATCAGCTTCGGATTGGTCTTTGCATCTTCCCTGGTCGCCTTGCCGACGCGCAGCCTGTCATCCGAAATAACATCTTCATCCATCAGCCGCGCCACGTCCT
>CAYWDW010000077.1:0-3957 GCA_964457105.1 uncultured Heliobacteriaceae bacterium | reverse complement strand
GGCAGGCCCATGCGCGCGCCGCGTTTCAGATTCCTTTCGGCCAGCGAACGAACGCCCGGCGCGGTCGAAACCGGCAGCAGTCCGAGCGGATTGACCAGCGACGTGTCAATTTTGTAAGCCTTCTGCACGCGCCTGATGCCGAAGCGTGGCGGGCGATTGCCGGTATTGAAATAGAGGCTCCAGTCAATCGCCCAGTTGACCGGGAATTCGCGGAAGCCGTTGAGTCCTTCAGTTCCGTCTTCAGGCGTGAAGATCGCAATGCGACCATTGAGCGGATCCTTCTCAGGCCCCTTGCCAACCAGCGTCAGGTTCAGCCGGTACTGCGGCCTGACCATCGAATGCCCGAAGCGATAAGCCGCGACCGCGAACTCAACCGGCATGAACGGCTGATTGCGCCAGTGAAAAAAGCGCAGCTCGGGACGGTCGAGATAAATGCTGGTTTCGTTTTCGAGATGCGGCAGGATGGCGTGAACAGTTTCTTTGCCAACGATGGTCGGCAGAAAATCGTGCAGCACGACCCACTGATAATGCCAGCGCACCTGCCGCTGCACTTCAGCAAAATCAGGCGTCTGACCGTTCTTTGTCGTCAGGTGCGCAATCATCCGGTTGTGAAAGCGCAGCAGGGTCGCGTGCAACTGAGCGACGATCACGTTTTCATCGTTGCGCGGATCGCCAGTCAGGGCGCGGGCGCGAGCGCCGGTTTCGGATTTGTGCCGGGGCAGATCGCGCGCGTTCTTATCGAATTCTTCCGCGCCGGTCAGCCGCCTGCCGAGTTTCAATGTCAGCCCGTCGTCTTCATACAGATAAGGCTGATCCGCCGGGCCGCGTCCGTACACGCTGTCGAGATCGAAGCGCGGCGAACGGAAGTTCGTCAGTTCGTCCGGGTCATTCTGTTTTTGCAGGCTGCTCATCGGATCGAACGTCAGATCGTGATCAATGAACTGACCGAGATAAGTAAACCCGGCGTCAATCCCCTGGTTCTCTTCGGCGTCATCTTCGTTTTCAGAAGTAACTTCCTCTTCCGCCTCAGCCGTCATCTTCGCGGCCAGCGCAACGAGCGCCTCGTCAGAAAATTCCGCCGCCGGCAGTGTGCGAAACATCCGCCCGAAGCGTCCCTGAAAAAGCTGCGAACTGACCGTGCCTTCCAAACCGCGTAATCCGCCGTGCGGGCGCAGGCTCTCAATCGGTTGACGTGCTTTGACCGGTTGCATAACTGACACCTCCTCTCTGAATGTTCGACAGGCTGGCAGCCAATAGTAGCTGCACAGGTTCGCCTGGGCTGCTTTGTCCGCGGAGCGGACGACAGAATATAGCCCCGGATGAAGCGCAGCGGAATCCGGGGAATCAGGCAATTAAAGGCCCCAATCCGCGGAGCGGATGACAGAGTCGGGTGACGATGGCGATGCAATCAACCAACATAACAAAATCATTTCCAACGCAAAGAGACAAAGAACACAAAGCCGGAACAGGATGATTGAACCCATCTTTGCTTCTTTGTCTCTTTGCGTTGGAGATAATCTTTCTGTCGCCCGCTGACGCGGGCTGTCATCTTGCGCTCCAGCTACCCCGGATTCCGCTAACGCTCCATCCGGGGCTATGCTCTGACCGTCCGCTCCGCCGACGAAGAAGTTCAGCGCCTCAGTTCCAGGGACAAACATTTTCAGTGCATCAGTCGCCAGAGCTTTTCAGGACGCAGCGGCAGATCAACGTGCTTCACGCCGAGCGGCGCAAGCGCGTCAATCACGGCGTTGGCGACGCAGGGCGTTGCGCCGATGGTTCCGGCTTCACCGACGCCTTTGGCGCCGAGCGGATTGACGGGCGTTGGCGTTTCGGTGTGATCGAGTTCGAAGCGCGGCAACTGATAGGCCTTCGGGAAGGCGTAATCCATCAGTTCGCCAGTGAGCAACTGACCGTTCTCGTCGTACACGGCTTCTTCATAAAGCGCCTGCGCCATGCCCTGCGCGATGCCGCCGTGCACCTGTCCGGCGACGAGCAGCGGGTTGATCTGTTTGCCGCAATCGTCAACCGCGAGGTAACGCTGAATCTGCACGTCGCCGGTTTCCTTATCCACTTCAGCCACGCAGACGTGCGTGCCAAAGGGGAAGGTGCAGTTTTTCGGCTCGAAGAAATACGACGCGACCAGGCCCGGCTCGAAATCGGGCGGGATGTTGTGCGCCTGATGCGCGGCGAAAGCAATTTCCTGAATCGTCATCGTCCGGTCATCGGGCGCGCCGACGAATCTGCCGTTTTCAAAAGTCAGACTGTTTTCGTCAGTCTGCAAAATATGCGCGGCCAGTTTCTTCGCCTTGTTGACAATCCTTTCGGTCGCCACTGCGACCGCCGTGCCGCCAATCGCCAGGCCGCGCGAACCGAATGTGCCGATGCCATACTGCACGCGGTCTGTGTCGCCGTGAACGACCAGCACATCGTTCAGGTCAATGCCGAGCATATCGCCGACGATCTGCGCAAAGGCCGTCTCTTCGCCCTGCCCGTGCGGTGACACGCCGGTCAGCACCGTCGCCTTGCCGCTTGGCTCAACGCGCACCGTTGCCGAATCCCAGCCGCCGCACGGCAGCATGACCGACGGGCCGACCGCGCAGATTTCAACGTAAGTCGAAACGCCTATGCCGACCAGACGACCTTCAGCGCGCGCCTTCGCCTGCTCCTCGCGCAGCTTTTTGTAATCCACCACTTCGAGCGCCTTGTTGAGCGCTTTTTCGTATTCGCCGCTGTCGTAGACGAGACCCGCGGCAGTCGCAAACGGAAACTCTTCCGGCTTCGGAAAATTCTTTCGCCGCAATTCAACCGGATCCATGCCGAGTTCAGCGGCGATGCGATCCATCACGCGCTCGACCAGATAAGTCGCTTCGGGTCGGCCTGCGCCGCGATAGGCGTCAGTGGCGACTTTGTTCGTGTAAACCTGCGTGCAGTTGAGCTGAATCGCGGGGATTTTGTAACAGCCCGAAAGCATCAGCCCGGTCAAAGTCGGAATCGCGGGCGTGAGCAGTTGCAGATAAGCGCCGAGATCGTAAATCACGTTGTAGCGCAGGCCGAGCAGCGTGCCATCGTTTTTGACGGCGACTTCGACCGTGCCGGTCTGCCCGCGCCCGTGAATCGTCGCCTGCATGTTTTCGCGCCGCGATTCGATCCACTTCACGGGCTTGTGCAACTGCATCGTGATCCAGCCGAGCAACGCTTCTTCGGCGTAGACGTTGAGCTTGCTGCCGAACCCGCCACCGACTTCGGGCGCGATGACGCGCAGCTTGTTTTCGGGCACGCCGAGCATCGCGGCCAGAGTCGTCCGCAGCAGATGCGGAATCTGAGTTGAAGACCAGACATTGAGCTGCTGTTCGCCAGGGAAGTATTGCGCCAGCACGCCGCGCGGTTCCATCGCCGTCGGAATCAGCCGCTGATGCACGAGCTTGAGCGAGACAACTTTATCCGCCGCCGCAAACGCCGCGTCAATGTCGCCCGATCCTGCCTGATAAAGCCAGCCGACATTGGTGCCGAGTTCTTCGTGAATGACCGGCGAATCGGGCCGCGCGGCGGCTTCGATGTCGGTGACAACGTCGAGCGGTTCATAATCCACTTCGATCAGTTCAGCCGCATCACGCGCCTTGTATTTGTCTGTCGCCACAACGGCGGCAACCGTCTGACCAACAAACGCGACCTTGCCAATTGCCAGCGCTGGGTAATCGGGTTTCTTCATATCAGGCGCGGCGGCGGCGCACGGGATCAGGCCGACTTTGCCAGCAATGTCGCTGCCCGTGTAAACCGCGACAACGCCGGGCGCATTTTTCGCGGCATCGGTATTGGTCGAAAGAATGCGGGCGTGCGCGTGCGGGCTGCGCACAAAAGCGACGTGCAGCGTGTCGGCCAGTTTGATGTCATCAACATAATGCCCCAGCCCCTGAATCAGGCGCGGGTCTTCAGTACGCTTGACACTTTGTCCAATGT
>CAYWDW010000076.1:0-12373 GCA_964457105.1 uncultured Heliobacteriaceae bacterium | reverse complement strand
ATCACGCCTTCCAAACTGCCGCCTGACAGATCGCCAAGCAGCCAGTAAGTGATATTTCTGAGCTTCACGTTTTCAGCAATCGAAGTGAGCAGCGCGATGATTGACGAAAGAAACGTCGCCGTAATCACGCCCGCCAGCACAAGCCTGGCCGGATCGTCTTCGCGGCGACCGAACCAGTAAATCACCAGCGTCGTCACCCCCGCGCCCGCAAAACCGAGCAGCGGACGCACCAGCGGAAACTGACTGAAAAACATCAGCGCGATGATCGAGCCAAGCGCCGCGCCGCCCGACACGCCCAGGACATAAGGATCAGCAAGCGGATTTCGCAGCAACGCCTGAAACGCCGCTCCGGCCAGCGCGAGCGCCGCGCCCACGCCGAGCGCGAGCAGAATGCGCGGCAGGCGCAAACCGAAGATGATGACTTCCTGTTCACGCGCGAGCGGCGAGGCTGCGCCCACAAGTTTTGCCCACACTGCCGCAACGATTTCACGCGGCGCGATGAATTCACTGCCGAGCGCGAGCGCAATGATCGCAGCGCACACGAGCAGCGCGCCAAGCGCGCCGAGCGTCAGCATCGCCCGTCGTCGGGTCAGATAAGATCGCGCTCCTGGGTTCAGCGCTGCTGCCATAATTCTTATTTCACCGCGCTGTTTTTCTGTTCGTGAATTGCGCTGGCCAGTTGCTCCAGGCCTTCGACGATGCGCGGCCCTGGGCGGTCTGTCAGATCGGGATTGATGCTGACGATGCGGCCCGCGCGCACCGCAGGCGTTGCGGCAAAATCGCGCCGCACTTCAGCGAGGCTGACGAGTTCAGCGCCGTGACTTTCGGGGACGATGATGATTTCAGGCGCGCGGGCGATGACCGTTTCGCGCGAAAACTGCGGATAGTCGGCTCGCTCTGCGCCTGAGATTGATTCGCCCCCGGCAAGGGTGATCAGGTCGTTGATGAAAGTGTTGTGTCCGGCAGTGATGAGCGGCGCGTTTTGCAGTACATAAAAAACACGCGGGCGCGGCAGGTCTTTGACGCGGTTGCGCACGGCCTGAATGCGCTGTTCCATGTCGGCGGCGACAGCCTGGGCGCGTTCGGTTGCGCCGGTCAGTTCGCCGATATTCAGAATCGAACGGCTGACCTCGGCGACTGTGCGCGGGTTCGAGACATAAACCGGAATCTTCAGTTCATCGAGCTGGCGCGTGATTTTCTCAAGCTGGCTGGAAGTTGTGATGATGACGAGGTCAGGTTTGAGCGCGATGATGCGCTCCAGATTCGGCTGAATCGTGTCGCCGACTTTCTCTTTCGTTTTTGCTTCAGCCGGAAAGTCGCAGTAAGTCGTCACTCCGACAACGCGGGCGCCGAGTCCGAGCGCAAACAGAATTTCAGTAATGTTCGGCGCAAGTGAAATGATGCGCTGCGGCGTATGCGCGAGAACCACTTTGCGATTGAGGCCATCAGTGAATTCGCGCTGAGCGGCGGGCTGAACCGGTGGCGCTGAATGACAACCTGCGATGAAGCTGACGAGCAACAGCAGAACAGTACAGAGAGCAGTAGCAACCCTGCACAGCGGAACAGGACAGGGAGCGGTAGCGACCCTGCATAACGAAACAGTACAGGGAGCGGTAGCGACCTGGTGTATGCGCAAAAGTCGTCTGTGTAAGCGCCAGGTCGCTACCGCTCCCTGTACTGTTTCGTTATGTACCTCAATTGTGCGCACGGGGCCGGGCATCATTTTCCTTCCGAAATGCAAAGGCCTCAGACACGACCGAAAGAGCGCGTCTGAGGCTTGAGAAACGAAAGGAACAAATCACCTGAGCCGACCGCGCCACCCTCTTTCAGCCGAAGAGGCAAAGCCGCAAGGGCATTCAGGCAGGTCTCCTGACTTGGTTTGCCGGACTATGTGTCCTGAATGCGACGGCAGCCTTCTCGCGCCCTGGCGGCGCAATGGCCTCACAGCCGCGCATTCAAACAAACCTTACAGTGGCGGTGACCGCGCGGGATTCGCACCCGCTTCCCTATTCTCCTGCTTAAGCAGGCACCTGAAGCCGTGACAAAGAGCCATCAAAGGAAGGCGCAAAGTAGCACGCGACCTGCGAGGTGTCAAACCCCGGCAGTGCAGGCGGGTCGCCTGCTGTCGCCTGAATCAAAGCACGCATTATTCAGACACTCAATGAATCAGACCGCTCACGAGACAGTGTTCGGAGTTCCAGCTTTAGCTGATCTTTATTCAGACCGAAGCCAGACCAGCCAAAGCTGGAACTCCGAACGCCGTCTCACCGAACGCCGTCTCACCGAACGCCGTCTCACCCTGGCAATCTGTTTCGGCAAGCGAACTTTCGGCGCTATTTCACTCTGAGCTGATTGATGTGCGTGATGCGGGCTGGCGGCTGGCCTTCGTTGCTTTGCACTTCGACTCTGATGCGGGCTGATTTGCGTTTGGTGTTTGGCGGGTCAATGGCGAGAACGTAGCCGGAACGGATGCGGTTGATGATGCCATTGAGCGCGGGGCGGATTTCATCGCTGGTCCGGCAGAAGGCGGCGGTTCCGCCTGATTCGGTGGCGATGCGTTCGAGGCCGCTTTGATAGGCCAGATTCAGCGGGTCGCCGCGATGCGCCAGATGCAGCACGTAAATCGGCACCGTGTAGCGGGCCAGCGATTCAACCGTGCGGCTCATGCGCTCCTGCACGGCGCGGTCAGAGAAGCGGCGGCTCAGATCGCCCGCATCGCTCGAATTGATCACCGGGTTCAGATAATCGGCGCGGTAACTGCCGATGGCGCTGTCAGTGATGTACAGCACTGACAGGCGCACACTGGCTTTTTTCAGCATGGCCACCGCGAGTTGCGCGACCGGTTCGAGCGTGTCGAGCAGTCCGGCCTTGCCGCTGACCTGCACGGCGCTGATCTTGTCATTCAGGATTTTGTGATCTGCCGTTGGCTCCTGAATGACTGACAACCCGTCCTGTGCGCGCAGCAGGCCAACCCAGTATTGTTCGCTGAGGTCGGCAATTGCGGCCTGCAACGCGCTGCGGGCGGCATCCACGCGGGCCAGGTCGGCCACCGTGTCAAAGACCACCAGCAGCACCGTGCCGCTGCGCGAAGTCTGAAAGCCCCTGATGGCGACCTCACGATCATCAATGAAAATTTTGAACTGCTGCCGCTTTGCATCTTCACGAAAGCTGCCGTCGGCGCGCTCAACCCACACCGGAATCTTCAACTGAGCTTTCGCCGGAGCTTCAGCTTTCGGCTTCGGCGCAATCTGCTGCTGCGCTGAAGCTGCCATCAGACTCAACGCAAAGAAGCAAAGAACACAAAGACCCTGAAAACAGCGCCGATATTTGCTGCGTTCTTTGCGCTCTTTGTCGCTTTGCGATTGATGATTCATCTTCAAAACAGCAGTCGCAGTCCGAGCTGCATGACGCGCCCGCCGGTTGAGCCGATGATTTTTCCGGCGTTCAGATTCGGGCTGTCTGCCGGGCCGATGCGCGTGTCGGGGTCGTTGAGGTTGGCGTGATTCGGAAAGTTGAAGGCTTCAGTCACAAATTCCAGCGACGTGTCGCCGTGCAGTTCGATGCGTTTGGTCAGCGACAGATGATGAAGCTGATCGCCAGGCGTGCGCAGTTGCGGGTGCGTGCGCGCAGCGTGGCCGAGCGTGAAATCATCCGGCTGAGCGAAGGCCGCCGGGTTGAACCACTGCTCCGCAGTCTGATTGTCAACCGATGGGCTGACGCCCGGCACGACATTGACGCGCAGGTTATTGACGATGCCGCCCGTGCGATTGAACAGCGGATGCAGAATCAGCGGCGTGCCGCCCGTGACGGAAGTCAGCGCGCTCAGGCTCCAGCCGCCGAGCACGCGATTGACCCATTCGTCATCGTTCAGAAACGGACGACCTTTGCCGAACGGCAGTTCATAGGTGTAACTGACCTGCAGGCTGTGGCGAATGTCATAAGGCGCGAGCGACATTTCTTCTTTCAGGTTGCGCGGATCCTGCGCGCCGCCCGATGAAGCGTTCTCGATGGTTTTGCCGAAACGATAACTGACGCGGCCATAGAGTCCGGCTGACAATCGCTTGTCGAGCGTCACGGTCATCGCATTGCTGCGCGCATCACCGGCAGGATAAAGGCCGCCGAGGTCGAGGTTGCGATATTGCGGAAAGGGGCGCAGCGAATTGCGAAAGGCATCGTCGTAAAGCTGATCGCGGTAAATCAGATTCTCAACCGGCACGGCATTCAGCCGCACCAGATTGCCGATAAAAAGATGCGTGCTGCGCGCCGAGTTGAAATTCACTTCGAGCGAAAACGAACCGGGCAGTTCGCGCTGCACCGTCAGGTTCCATTGCTGCGTTGCGGGCAGCAGCCCCGAATCGTCAATGTAATCGGCATCCACGCCGTTCGCTGCCGTCGCGGTCAGATCGGGCGGCAACTGGAAATTCTGCGGCATGCCCTGGCTCAGGGTGAAGGCCGGTTGCAACTGATCGTTGGCGGAAGTGAACAGCGGCCAGACATTGAATCCCTGCGTGCCGAAATGGCGACCATAAAGCGGATAGTCCTGGTAACTCAGCCCGTAACTCATCCGCACGACCGTTTTGCGATCACGGCCCGGACTCCACGACAGGCCAGCCGAAGGTTCAAGGCGGACGGTCGCCGGTTGCAGCCCGCGCCCGACGTCATCGCGTCCGGCAAAGATCATTGCGCCTGGTTTGTTATTGGCCGGATTGATTCGTTTGAAGGAAACGGTTGACTGGCGATTGAATTTCTCGGTGCGCGGCTCTGAGATTTCCAGGCTCAGGCCAAAGTTCGCCGTCAGGCCGGGTCGCATCCGGTATTCATCGCCTGCGTCAAATTCGACGTAATGCTTGCGGTAATACGACGGGTGCAGCACGACCGATTCTTCGGCGCGATTGACCAGACCGAGCAGAAAACTGGCGAAGCTGTTGCCGGTATTTCTGACGCCGGGCAACCCCGACAGCGCGGTGTTGAATGAAAACAGTCCGGCAGGCGCAAACGGCGCGAACGAATTGACGAAGCTGCGGCGGTAATAACCGCTCAGCCTGAGCGTGTGTTTCCCGCGATTGAGCGACACCGAACTGTACGGCGAAAAGGAATAACTGCTGTCCCGAAAGATGGCGTCAGCGCGCGGCCCGATGCCGAGATAGCTGCCAAAGCGAAAACTCGGAAACGCGCCTGAAAACAGCCCGCCAAGCCCAAGTTGTCGCGGATAGTCGCTGTGCTGCTGTGCGGCTTCGAGCGACACCGTGCGGTTGTGCGCAGCGGTGAGGCGAAACAGCCAGATCGTTTTCGGTGAATGGGTATAAGTGTCGGCGAGCGTGATGGCGCGATTCTCAAAGTTATAACTCGGATTGCCCGGATTGGCCGGGCCATCATAAAACTCCGGCGCTTTGCGCAGCCCGCTTGAAGTGTTGAGATTCACGCTCAACTGCTGCTGCGCGGTCAGCGCGTGATCGAGCCGGGCAATCACACCGTTGGCGCGATTCTCAAACGGATTGTTGATGAAATAGTTGTTTGAGAGAAACGGCCCGACCGCGATGTTCGGCGGCGGAGCCAGCGCCACGAGCGATTGCGCCACCGGGTCAAGCCGGTTGAGCGGAATCTGATTATTCGGGAACGGATCGCGCAGGTATTGCAGATTGGTTTCTGACACGGGCTGCGCCGGATCGTAATGCGGATTGGGCCGCGTTGTCAGCGGGTCGTAAATCGTCACCGGGTTGCCGGCGGTGTCCACCAGGTCAGAAAAATCGCCGGTGCGTTGTCCGGCGGTCGGAATCGTGAAGAGCGCGCTCTGGGCAATGCGCTCGCGCGTGCCTTCGTAGGACACCGAAAAGAACGTTTTGTTGCGCCCGTCATAAACGAACGGCAGGCGCACCGGCCCGCTCAGGGTCAAGCCGAACTGATTGCGACGCAGCAGCGATTTCGTCCCGCCGCGCTGTCTGACTTCGTGCGGCAGCGCATCGAAGGCGTCGTTGCGCAGGTATTCATAGATGCGCCCGGTGAATGAATTCTGTTTGCCCGAACTTTTGAGCTTGCCACCCTCGCCGATCTGCCCGATCTGCACGCGGAATTCCTGCACGGCCTTTTGCAGTTCGCTCGGCGGCGGGCGGCGCGGCGTCGGCGCGGGCGTCGGTTTGCTCTGTGGTTTATCCTGCGGCGCGGCATTGTTGTCAGGCAGCGCTGACTGGCTGAACGCCATCACGGCGCACATCGCCAGCAGTGCAAACAGTCCGGCAATAACGTGCAGTCGGCGGTGTAACCGGCGCTGAAAACAGTCGGGTATCCTGAGCTGGCGATCTGTCATCTCCACCATCGAAAATCTTTAAGGGCAAGCCAGGGGCACGGTTCAGGTTGAGACTGATACGATAGCTCAGGCGAGCAGATGAGGCCAGGCGTGAAGCGACATAAAAAAGAAAATCCGGTCCAGTACCGCGCGCGTGAGCGAGCGGAGGGCCATGCGAGCAGCTTGTAAAAAAACCACCGCTCGCTCACGCGCGCGGTACTGGACCGGTCAGTTCAGAAATTGAAGCGCACGCCGAACTGCATCTTGCGGGCGTCCGCCGCCGAAGTGAAACCGAGCGGCTGCGTCGGCGCCTTCGTGCGATCACCATTCGCCCTGAAATCGGTGGCGGTCGCAAAGGTCGTGCCGACGGTATTGTTGATGCCCGCGAAATTCGTCCGGTTGAGAAGATTGAAGCCCTCGACCGTGACTTCAAAATAACGCTGCTCCTTCACGGCAAAGCGTCGCGCGAGCCGCAGATCGAAGCTGTAAAACGGCTCGCCCGTGCCGGTGTTGCGCCCGGCCTGGCCCGGACGGTCGCTTTGTGAACGCCCGTCGCCGTTGGCGTCAAAACCGAGCAGCAGATTGAACGGGCGCCCGCTGCCCGCGATGAAGATCGGCGCAAGCTGCCAGTCCTTTGCCACCGGATTATCAAACGGGCTGCCGAAGATGCCGCTGAGAACGAAGCGATGCCGCTGATCGAAGGCCGACAGCGCGCGGTCGAGCCGCACATTAAGCGGATTCTGTGCCGAGAAGTCGCTGTTGAAGTCGGTCACTTCATCAATCGCCTTCGCGTAAGTGTAATGCGCGTTCAGGCCGATGTAATTGCTGAACCGCTTCGTCACCTGCACCGTGCCGGCGTGATAGAACGAATTGGCCGACGATTCATAGATGTTGTCCTGGAAGCGCAGCGGATTGCGGAAGTCGCTGCTCAGCCCCGCCCCCACCTGCGCCGCCGTCGGGAAGCGGATGAAGGTCGCGCCGCCGTTCGGATTGAGCGGATTGACCGGGCCGGTGCGCTTGAACTGATTGATGTCGCGGTTGCGCGTCAGATACAGACCACGCGCATAGAGGTAACTCGCCTCGAGCGAGAACCCGCCGCCGAGATTCTGCTGCAGGCCGAGACTGGCCTGATAAGTGGTCGGGCTGCGGTAATGCGGTTCCTCGCGGAAGCGCACTTCAAGTGGCGCGCCCGCGCGCGGCGTCAGGTTGATCGGCGCCCCCGCCAGGTCCGCCGCCGTAATCGGGCGCGTGCCGAGAACGCCGCGCGCCAGCAGCGTCTGATAGATCGTGAACGAAGTCGGCAGGCCGAGCGCATTTGAAGTCGCGGTGGCCAGCACGATGTTGATATTGCCCGGATCACCCCTGCCGCTCAGTTCAGTGGTGACATTGGGGACGGCATTGTTGATCGGGCCGACAAAGATGCCCGCGCCGCCGCGAATCACGGTGTTGCCCCGTTTGAAGGGATCCCACGAAAACCCGGCGCGCGGCTGAAAATCCTTGTGATAAGTCGGCAGGAAGAACGGCTCTTCGCTGACGTAGTAGCGCAGCCCGTAATTGAAGGTGAAGTTCGGCGCCATCTTCCACGTGTCCTGCGCATAGAACGAATTGCGATCTGTCCAGGACCGGGCCAGCGGGTCGCCGAATCCGTCCTGATAGACAATCGGCAGGTTGAAGTTGAAGGACTGCAGCGCGTTGACCGGAGCGCCCAGCGCTGCCACCAGGTCAGGCCGGTTGGCAGCGGTCAGGAAGCCCGCGATCTGCTGCACCACTGTCGGCCCCAGCGCCGGATTGAGCGCGATGATATTCGACAGCGGAATGGCCGTGCCGAAATTGAAGCGCCCGCCAAAGAAGGTTTCGCTGTTGCTGTAAACATCCAGCACGTTGATGGCAAAACCGAACTTGATGGTGTGATCGCCCGCAATCTTCGTCAGGTTGTCAACGATGTCGTAATGCCGTTCGTAGGTGGTCGAAGGCAGGAAGATGTCACGTCCGAAATTGCCAAAGCCTTCGATGTTGAGTTCCGGCCCGATTTTGTCATTCGGAATGACAGCAAACCGCTGATAGCCGAATTGCAGCTTCAGTTCATTGAAAAACGTGTTGCTGAACTGATAGTTGTGCGAGGCCAGAACGTCACCGCTGAAACTGTCGAGCGCGCGCCCGCGCGAGACTGCCGTGAGCGCCCCGGCAGCCTGATTTTCAAAGACGTAATCGTTGATGTTGGCGCGAATGTATCCGGTGCTGCGGTCGGTGAAATTGTGATCCACGCGCGCGGAAAAAGTCGTCTGATTCGCATCGAACGGAAACTGCCCGGTCGCATCGGTGAAAAGTTTGACCGTGCGCGGGTAGGCCGTGGCCGTCGTCGTCAGCGCCGCGCGCAACCCGGCTGAGACGGCAGCGAGCTGAGCATTACCGCTCGCGCCGAGAAAATCGAGCAGCCCGGTCTGTGAAGCTGTCGGCTTGAAAATATTCGGATCGTTGAGCAGGTTGACGAAAGTCGTTTCGCCCTGATTGAACCGCTCAGCCGCCGTGAAGAAAAACGTCTTGTCCCTTCTGAGCGGGCCGCCGAAGGAACCGCCAAACTGCTGCCGGTCGAAATCCGATTTGCCTTTCGGGTTGAAGTCGAACGCATTGCGCGCGTCGAACCGCTGATTGCGGAAGAATCCGAACATGCTGCCGTGAAATTCGTTGCCGCCGGTTTTGGACACGATGTTGACGACGCCGCCCGAAGCGCCGCCGAATTCGGCGCTGAAGCTGTTGCGCAGCACCTGAAATTCCTGCACCGCTTCCTGACTCAGCCCGCCGCGCACGCCGCCTGATGAGTTGAGTACTTCAGCGCCGTCAAGCGCGACGGTGTTGCCGCGCCCGTTGTTGCCGCCGAACGACAGGCCCGATTGCGGCGTCTGCGCGACGCGAAAGTCTGAAGCGTCGGCGATGTTGTCCGAATCAGTCACGCCCGGCGTCAGCAGCGCGTAATCGAGATAGTTGCGGCGGCTGATCGGCAGGTTCTGAATCTGCCGCGATTCGACGACTGACGATTGCTGCGTGCGTTCAGTCTCGACGACTTCGGTTCCGGCCACCACGTCAACGGTAATTTCAACTTTGCCCGCCGCCAGTTTGATCGGGATGTTGGCCTGCTGTCCGACGGTCAGTTCAATGCGTGTGCGGCTCGGCGTAAAGTTCGCGGCTTCGACTTTGATTTCATAAGGGCCGGGCAGCAGTTGCACGAAAAGATAGTGGCCTTCGCTGTCGGTCGTGGCAGTTCTGGCGGTACCCTTGTTGAGATCGGTCAGGGTCACTTTGGCGCCGGGAATGGCGGCCTCGGTCTGATCGGTCACGGTGCCGCGCAGTTCCGCCGTCGAGCTTGACGCCTGCGGAAAAACGGTCAGGACGCCGACCGTCAGCGCGAAGAGCCACAGGCCGGTCAGCGTCGCTGTGACTCTGGTCAGTAAGGACCGGTTGATGGAGCTTACGAGTTGGTGGTTGTTTTCTGTGTTGGTCAGTTTCACTGATTGGCGCAAACAGCTTCCAATACTTCGCATATGAACGTCTCCTGTTTCCGGCGTGGCGCATTTAAGCCAGATGAATTGTCTGTGCGCGGGAAAAGCAAGCTATCGGATAAAGAAACATAAATCAAGCGGTGGTTCGAGGATTGCCCGATCCTGCGCCAAATGCCATTTGGCTTAACCAGTACGGGCGATTATGCGAATCAGCCGGTCCTGTACTAAACTGCCGCCGTCACCCTTTCATTCGTGAGCGCACAAAACAAATCTGACCTGCCGAGGCTGATGACCGAACGACGCGGTGCTGCTCATCACGCTCAACCGCCCCGCTCAACGCAAGGCGCGGCAGCCTGAGCTGATTGCCGCGCCGTAAATCCCTTAACCGGCGATGTGGCGAGAGTTCACGAACGGCTGCCTGAAAAGACCGGCGCGACACTGACGCTGAACAAAACGACGCTCACTCGCGTTCTGTGACAACAGGTGACATTCCAGGAGGCTGTGTCGGGCGGGTGCGATCAGCAGCAGCCCGGGCAGGCCGACTGACGTGTAACGATTCTTTATTTTGCCGCGCCGTCCTCAGGCGTAATCGAACTGACGGTTCGATGAGTTGCAAACAACCAAATGATTCGGAGGTGACCTTGTGCTGAGTTCGAGATTGATTCATTACTTTGCCCTGCTGTGGCTGGCCGCGCTGCTGCCGGTGACGGCGGCGGCGCAGACAAAGCTGTTGCGCTTCCCTGACGTTTACGGCGACCGGGTCGTGTTTACTTACGGCGGCGATTTGTGGACCGCAGCGACGACGGGTGGCACGGCCACGCGGCTGACGACGCATCCGGGCGTTGAGGTCTTTGCGAAATTTTCGCCCGACGGCAAATGGCTCGCCTTCACCGGACAGTACGACGGTGACGAGCAGGTTTATGTGATGCCGACCACGGGCGGCGAGCCGAAGCAGTTGACGTTTTATCCGGCGCGCGGGCCGCTGGCGCCGCGCTGGGGTTATGACAATCAGGTTTACGGCTGGACGCATGACGGCAAAGCGGTCGTCTTTCGTTCGCAGCGCGATTCGTGGACGCTGCCGGTCAGCCATCTTTACACCGTGCCGGTGACGGGCGGGCAGGCTGAACAGTTGCCGATGCCGGAATCAGGCGCGGGCGATTATTCGCCTGACGGCACGAAGCTGGTCTATTCGCCGCGCTCGCGTGACTTTCGTTCTGAGAAACGCTATGGCGGCGGCCAGGCAAATGACCTGTTCATCTTCGATCTGAAAACGAATGAGGCAAAGCGCATCACTGACAATCCGCGCGCTGATCGTGATCCGATGTGGATTGGCCACACGATTTATTTCAATTCAGACCGCGACGGGCATTTCAATTTGTACGCTTACGACACGGCCAAAGGCACGACCACGCAACTGACGACCAATAAAGTGTGGGACGTGCGCTGGCCGTCAAGCGACAATCAGGACCGCATCGTTTATGAACTGGACGGCGAGTTGCAGTTGTTCGATGTGAAATCGAAGAAGGCGACACCGATTGCGATTACTGTTCCTGACGACGGACTCAATCGTCGTCCGAGCCGCGTGGCCGCAGGCAATCTGATCTTCAGCTACGGCCTCAGCCCGAAAGGCGAACGCGCCCTGTTTGAAGCGCGCGGCGATATTTTCACTGCGCCGATTGAGCACGGGCCGGTGCGCAACCTGACCGATTCATCGAATGCGCACGACAAGCTGCCCGCGTGGTCGCCCGACGGTTCACGGATCGCTTTCATTTCCGACAAGACCGGCGAAGAAGAGATTTACGTGATCGCGCAGGACGGCTCAAAACCTGCCGAACAACTGACGAGCGGCGGCAAAGCGATGCGCTACGCGCCGACGTGGTCGCCCGATGGCTCGCACATCGCCTTCAGCGACAAGGATGGCAAGGTCTTTGTGCTGACGGTGGCTGACAAAAAGCTGACTGAAATTGCGAGGTCGCGGCGCGGGCAGGTGCAGGATTACACCTGGTCGCCCAGGGGCAATTACCTGGCGTTTTCAATGCAGGACGCCAACACGCAGCCTTCGGTTTATGTCTGGTCATCGAAGGATCAGCAGTTGCGCCGCGTGACCGGCGGCACGTTTGGCGAATTCAATCCGGTGTGGGATCCGCAGGGCAATTACCTGTTTTACCTGAGCGTCCGCGAATATGCGCCGCTGATTTCAAACGCTGAGTTCAACTACGCGACCAATAAAAACGTCGGCATCTTCGCGCTCACGCTGCGCAAGGATGTCAAGCCGCCCTTCCCGCCGGAAAGCGACGAAGTGACTGTGACCAGAGCAGGCGAACCGAAAAAGGAAGAAGCCAAACCGGCCACCGATCTGATAATTGATTTTGACGGCATCGCCACCCGCGCCGCCCGCGTGCCGGTTGAGGCGAACAATTACGCCGGGCTGAGCGCGAAGGCCGGGCATCTGATTTACCTCGTCACTCCGGCCTTTTATTACGGGCGTCAGGGCGATGCGCCGCCGACGCTGAAAATCTTTTCGTTCAAGGATCGCAAGGAGACCACGCTGGCCGAAGGCATCGGCGGATACGATCTGTCGCAGGACGGCTCG
>CAYWDW010000075.1:0-12388 GCA_964457105.1 uncultured Heliobacteriaceae bacterium | reverse complement strand
AGACAAAATGAAACCACGCCAAACGTAAAGAACACAAAGCATCGGATGAGCGGCGATTTCTTTTCGTGTCCTTCGTGCCCTGCGTGGTTCGTTGTACTTCGCGCTTATTCAGCCAGCATCATTCTGGCAATCGTCTGTTTCTGCATATTCGACGTGCCTTCGTAAATCTGTCCGATCTTGCAGTCGCGGAAGTATTTTTCAACCGGATAATCCTTCACATAACCGTATCCGCCATACAGATTCACCGCGAGCGAAGCGATCTCTTCGGCCACTTCGGATGAAAACAATTTCGCCATCGCCGCCTGTCTGATAAAGGGCTGGCGCGCATCCTTCAGGCGCGCGGCGTTGTAAACCATCAGGCGCGCGGCTTCAAGTTTGACGGCCATTTCGGCAAGCTGAAACTGCACGCCCTGAAACTCGGCAATCATCTGACCGAACTGTTTGCGCTCCTTCGTGTAGCTGAGCGCCGCTTCAAATGCGCCCTGGGCGAGGCCGACCATCTGCGCGCCAATGCCGATGCGGCCTTCGTTGAGCGTTTCGATGGCGATCTTGTATCCCTTGCCGACTTCGCCGAGGACATTCGCTTTCGGCACACGGCAGTCTTCCAGAATCAGTTCGCACGTTGACGAAGCGCGAATGCCCAGCTTGTCTTCCTTTTTGCCGACTGAAAAACCGGGGAAGCCTTGCTCAACGACGAAGGCCGTGATGCCCTTGTAACCCTTGCTCGGATCCAGGTTGGCAAAGACGATGAAGATGCCCGCTTCGTTGCCGTTCGTGATCCACAGCTTGCGCCCGTTGAGAATGTAATGATCGCCGTCTGCCGCCGCGCGCGTCTGCATCGCAAAGGCATCAGAACCCGAACCGGCTTCGCTCAGGGCATAAGCGCCGACCGTGTCCTGGCACAGGCGCGGAATGTATTGCTGTTTCAGTTCGCCAGTGCCGTAATTGAGAAACGCATTGATGACGAGCGTGTTGTTGACATCCACCATCACGCTGACCGAAGGATCAACGCGCGCCAGTTCTTCAATCGCGAGGCAGGCCATAAAGAACGAGCCGCCCGAACCGCCGTATTCCTCGCCGGGTTCGATGCCCAGAATGCCCAGCTCAAAAGCCTTGCTGATGATTTCGGGGCGAATCTTCTGATGCTCGTCCATCTCGCGAACGTGAGGTTTGATCTCGGCTTCGGCAAATTCGCGGACGCTCGCGGCAAAGAGTTTCTCTTCATCCGAGAGCATCGTCAGCGCCGGGATGATGGCCGGTGCAATTTCTTCCTGTCGGTGCGCCATAGTGATTTCAGCTTCCTTTCGCATGCAGAGATTGATGATGAACAGATGACTGACGCGCTGATGAACGCAGAGGAGTCGTGACTGAACAGTCATCTTAGCAATCAGCACAAGCTTTGCCAACCTGACGAACCCGCGCCTATAATCACCTCGCATTTTGCGCAATTCCATTCATTGCATCCCCAAAACCGAGAGTGATTATGAACAGAAGAAACTTCGTCAAACTGACCGCGCCCGGCGCTGCCGCCACACTGCTGCTGGCACATGAAATGACCACGCTGGCAAACCCGGCGGCCCAGGGCACCCTGAAAAAATCTGTCCTCATCAACATGCTGCCGAATAACCTCAGCTATCTCGACCGCTTCAAAATGGCCGTTGACACCGGCTTTGAAGCCATCGAGATGCAGACCATCACTGATCCGAAAGAAGCCGATGACATCAAAGCGGCGTCGGACCAGGCAAAGCTGCGGATTCATTCGGTGATGAATATGGGCCACTGGGAATGGCCGCTTTCAAGCCCCAGACCCGATGATGTGAAAAAGAGCATGGAGCGGATGGAGACTTCGCTGCGCAACGCGAAGCTGTGGGGCGCTGATACGGTGCTGCTGGTGCCCGGAGTGGTCCGGCCCGACACGACTTACGTCCAGGCCTGGCAGCGTTCGCAGCCGCAGATCAAAAGGCTGATTCCGCTGGCAAAGGAACTGAATGTCATCATCGCGGTTGAAGAGGTCTGGAACAAATTCCTGCTGAGCGCGCCTGATATGGCGAAATACGTTGACGAATTCAAAAGCCCCTGGGTGCGGTCTTACTTCGATGTCGGCAATGTGGTGATGTACGGCTTCCCGCAGGAATGGATTCGCACGCTCGGCAAGCGGATCGTCAAATTTCATCTGAAAGACTTTGATACCCGCACGCGACAGTTCGTGCCGCTGCGCGAGGGCAGCATTGACTGGAAGGAAGTCCGCCGCGCCATCGGCGAGATCAGCTACAACGGCTATCTGACGACTGAACTTTCAGCAAGCAAAGATGAGCTGAAGAACGGGCACGAAGCCTGGCTGCGCGAAGTGGTGAAGCGCGTGGACAAAATTCTTGCAGGTGAATAATGCTCAGAGAAAAACTCGAAGAGATCAGGGCCAGGCGCGCGCAAACGGTCAACGTGCGCGGGCCGCTTGACTGGATCGCGGTCATCATTGCGACCGGCTTCGGCCTGGGCTTCATTCCGTTTGCGCCGGGCACGTTCGGTTCGCTGCTGGGAGCGGTGATCTTTTACCTGCTCAGTCTGCAGCCGACACTGTTCTTCCGGCCCACCCTGCTGCAAAACAGCGTGCTGGCGCTGGGGGTGCTGACGGCGTGGGCCGGGACGTGGGCCGCGACGCGGGCCGAAAGGATTTTTGATCGCAAGGATGCCGGGCAGATTGTGATTGATGAAGTCTGCGGGCAGCTCGTCACCTTCGCCTTCGTGCCGGTTCACCTGAGCCGGGCGGTGCTGATCGTGACGCTCACCGGCTTTCTGCTCTTCCGGTTTTTCGACATCACCAAGCCGTACCCGATTCGCCGAATGGAAACGCTCGGTGACGGGCTGGGCGTGATGGCCGATGACATCCTGGCAGGTCTTTACGGGGCGCTGGTGCTGTCATTCCTGCTGCCTTTTATCGCCGCGGTCTGGCGCTGAAGCGGGGAGCGCCCTGAAAAAACAGCGCTGCGCGCGTCAACGGGCGAGTGATCTGGCAGACAGACCGCTTGCTGACGCGCGCGGTACCGTACCGATGTAATGTAATTATGCTCAACGCTGAAATTCTTGCCGTCGGGTCCGAGATGCTGACGCCGTTTCGCACCGATACCAATTCGCTGTGGCTGACTGAACAGCTCAATGCCATCGGCGTCGAAGTCAAACTGAAGATCATCGTCGGTGATGACGAAGCGCGGCTGGAAGAAACGATCCGCGACGCGATGAAGCGGTCAGAGGTCATCATCTCGACCGGCGGCCTGGGACCGACCGCCGACGACATTACCAGGGACGTATTCGCGCGCGTCCTGAATCGCCGCCTTGAACTCAACGAAGAGATTCTCGCCTGCCTGCGCGAACGCTTCGCCAAACGCGGCATCCCGATGGCTGAAATCAATGCGCGCCAGGCGATGATTCCCGAAGGCGCCACGATCCTGCCCAACCGCAAAGGCACGGCGCCGGGCCTGCTGATGCACGAAGGCAACTGCACGGTGGTCCTGCTGCCGGGGCCGCCGGGCGAAATGAAGCCGATGTTTACTGAGGCGGTGATGCCGACGCTCAGGCAGCGCATCGGCGAAATGCTGATCGTGCGCCGCTCGCTGAGCGTGTTCGGGATGAGCGAATCGGGCGTGGATGAAATCGCTGAACCGATTTACGGCAGGTACTCCAATCCTTCGACAACGATTCTGGCCGTCAACGGACAGATCGAGCTGCACCTGTCGGCGCTGGCCACGAGCGAAGCTGAAGCGAACCGGATGCTGGATGAAGTGGCCGGGCCGCTTGAAGCGGCGCTGCGCGATCACGTCTTTTCGACGAGCGGCGAACAGCTTGAAGAGGTCGCGGGACGATTGCTCAGAGAAAAAGGCTGGACGCTCTCAACGGCGGAAAGCTGCACCGGCGGCCTGCTCGCGGGCCGACTCACAGGCGTGCCGGGCAGTTCCGATTATTTCACCGAAGGCGTGGTGGCTTACGCCAACGAAGCCAAGGCTGATCTGCTCGGCGTGCCGCACAAGCTGATCGCAGAACACGGCGCAGTCAGCGCCGAAGTCGCTGAAGCCATGGCCATTGGCATTCGTCGCCGCGCCCATGCAAACATCGGCATCGGCATCACGGGCATCGCCGGGCCGGGCGGCGGCACCGAAGAAAAGCCGGTCGGCCTGGTTTACATCGGCATCGCTGACGAAGCCGCCAGCTCAGCGCGCCGTTTTCTCTTCCACGGTGATCGGAGCCTGATTCGTGAGCTTGCCGTGAAAGCTGCGCTCGATCTGATTCGCCGAAGAGTTATGCGACAGGATGACCGAAGCCAGCGACAGGTTCCGACTGAGCGAGGAGTGAAGTGATGGCAATGTTTGTTCACCTCACATCCGAGAAGAATGTCAAAAGCATACTTCGTAATGGCATCTCCCAGCTTCGCCGAAAAGCGAGTTCGCCACACGGAATTTTTGCAATGCCAGTGACTCGGAACTTTTACGTTTCGCATCAGTGGTTGCGCGAATTGAAGCGGAGAGGCAGCACAACGGTTGCAGGAATTTATTTTCGTATTCCTGATGAAGAATCAGTCTGGGTAGGTCATTACAGTCAGGCTCATCAGCAGATGCGCGCCGCTGATGCCGTTGCATTAATGATGGCTGCTGAGAATCGGGAAGGTTTTGAAGTCATTATTCCCCGGCGGATCAGCAGAAACGAAATTCATAGAGTGAAAGCGCTGCCACAAATAACCGGATGGCGTTACTACCCTGAGTCACACGGCAAACGTCCGTGCGGCTGTCCGTTTTGCCAGCGTAGTTCGTATGGCGCGCGGCGACTTCGTGAAGAGTACGAAAAACAATTCGCAGCAATTCAGGCTGAATACAGCGAAAACCCGGAAGCTGACTTATGACACTCCCTGAAATTGCATCACTGATTATTGCCTACCTGCTCGGCTCGATTCCGTTTGGCTGGCTGATTGTCAGAATGAGGTCGGGTCGTGACATTCGCGCGGCGGGCAGCGGCGGGACGGGCGCGACGAATGTGATGCGCAACGCGGGCCGGGCGGCGGGGCTGATGACGTTTGCGCTCGACATTCTGAAGGGTTTTCTGGCGGTGATGATGGCGCGGTGGCTGACGGGCGCGGGATGGGAGACGACGTGGGTGGTGGCGGCGGCGGCAGTCGTGGCAATGATCGGACATATTTTTCCGGTGTGGCTGGGTTTCAGAGCGGGCAAGGGCGTGGCAACGGGCGTGGGCGTATTTCTGGCGATTACGCCGATGGCAGTGGTCTGCACGCTGGCGGTCTTCACGCTGATTGTCTGGAAGACGCGCTATGTTTCGCTTGGTTCGATTGTGGCTTCGGCGCTGATGCTGTTCTGGGCGTGGCTGTGGAACGGGCTGATTTTTCCGAGTCCGTTTCTGCCGCAGATTATGACGGGCGTGGGCGGCGCGATTGCGCTGATCGTTTTCAAGCACACGGACAACATCAAACGGCTGCTGCGCGGGACTGAAAACAAGTTCGGCGCAACGCCGCCGAAGAATTCAGAGGCCGGTTACTGATGCGCGAGGTGGCAGTCATCGGAGCGGGAAGCTGGGGCACGGCGCTGGCGCTGGTGGCGGCGCGGGGCGGCAATCGTGTGCGGTTGTGGGCGCACAGCCCTGAAGTCGCCGCGCTGCTCCGGGACGAACGGCACAACAGCATTTACCTGCCGGGGCCGCAACTGCCTGACACCATCAGGCCGACCAGCGACCTGGCCGAGGCGCTCAGCGGCGCTGAAATCGTGCTGACCGTGGTGCCTTCGCACGTCTTCCGCGAAATCTGTTCGCAAATGCTCGCGCACCTTGATTCGCGGATGATTCTGGTCAGCGCGACCAAGGGCATCGAGATCGCCACGCAGATGCGCATTGAAGAAGTTGCCCGCGATGTGATCGGCAGGCATTTCGAGCCGCGCTATGTCGCGCTTTCCGGCCCATCGTTCGCGCACGAAGTCGCCAGGGAAGAACCCTGCGCGCTGGTGGCGGCGGCGCGTTACGAGGAATGGGCGTGCGAGGTGCAGGCGGCGTTGTCATCGCGGCGCTTTCGCATTTATACGAACACCGATGTGGTCGGCGTTGAAATCAGCGGCGCGGTCAAGAACGTGATGGCGATTGCCACCGGCGCGGTCAACGGGCTGGGCTTCGGCTACAACAGCGCGGCGGCGCTCATCACGCGGGGGCTGGCCGAAATGACGCGGCTGGCGACGCGCCTGGGCGGCAGGCTCGAAACGATGGCCGGTCTGGCCGGGGTCGGTGATCTGATGCTGACGTGTCTGGGCGCGCTGTCGCGCAACCGGCACGTGGGTTATGAACTCGGACGCGGGCGCACGCTGCCGGAGATCATCGGTGAAATGCGCGAAGTGGCCGAAGGCGTCAAAACCGCCAGGGCCGCGCACGAACTGGCGCAGCGCAGCGGCGTTGAGATGCCGATCACGACGGGCGTTTACCGGCTGCTGTATGAAAGCAAGGAGCCGCAGGAACTGGCCGTTGAACTAATGGAACGCCCGCTCAGGGGCGAAGGGCTTTCAGGATGACGGAACTGAATTGCCACATTCGCCGCGCCACTGTCGCCGATGCGGCGGTCATTGCTCATCAGCGCGCCCGGATGTTTTATGATCTGGGCCGCATCAGCGATGATGCAGCCGCTGCGATTGAAGCTGAAACGCAGCGGCAGATGGGCGAACTGCTTGAAAGCGGAGATTACCTGGCGTGGCTGGCTGAATGTGACGGAAAGATTGTGGGCGGCGGCGGCGTGATGATGCGCCGGTTGTTGCCGCGCCCCGGCGCCTGGCAGGGCGCTGAAGAAGCCTACATCCTGAACGTTTACACCGAGCCGGATTATCGCCGCCGGGGAGTGGCGCGAAAACTGATGGAGACGATAATTGCCTGGGCGCAGGCGCGCGGATGCGAGCGTGTGACTTTGCATCCGTCCGAAGACGGGCGGGCGTTGTATGAAAGTCTTGGTTTCGTTCCGACTGACGAGCTGCGGCTGAGGCGGGATTGAGTTATGACGAAGGGACAGGAAGCAGGCGCAATCAAGGTCATCAGCGACAATCGCGCCGCTTATCACAACTATCACATCATTGAAACATACGAGGCCGGCCTTCAGTTGACCGGCACCGAAGTCAAGTCGGCGCGCCTGGGCCGCGTCAACCTCAAGGACGCTTACGCCACGATCAGCAATGGTGAAGCGTGGTTGCTCAATGCCCACATCAGCCAGTACACTCACGGCAACCGGCAGAATCACGAACCGACGCGGGCGCGCAGGCTGCTGCTGCACAAACGCGAGATCGAACGGTTGCGGTCACGCGCCGAAGAGAAAGGGCTGACGCTGGTGCCGACCAGGTTTTATTTCAAGAACGGCTTCATCAAATGTGAACTGGCCATCGCTCGCGGCAAGAAGCTGTATGACAAACGCGAAACCGAAGCGCGCAAGACGCAGGAACGCGAGGCCCGCACCGCGATGAAAAACCGCCTGAGAGACGAATGACAACCAGTCCCCACAAGCACAGAGGAACGGAGACACCTGACCATGGAAGTCAAGGCAGACGCGAGAAAGTTTTACGAGATTGAATGCGACGCGCTGGTCGTTGCAATTTACGAAGGAGAAAAACCCGAAGCCGGAGCGCTGGCCGAACTGGATAAACGATCCGGCGGCGTTATCACTTCGCTGATTGAAACCGGCGAACTGACCGGCAAGGCAGGCGAGACGGCTTACATTCACAATCCTGGCGACCTCAAAGCGCGCCGCCTGCTGCTGATTGGAGCGGGCAAGCTCGAAGATTTCAAGCCCGACAACGTGCGCCGGATGGCTGGCACGGCGGCGCGGACGCTGCGCGCAAAGAACGTGCGCAAATTCGCCTTCCTGCGTCGCTCGCAGATTCCGCTCGGCGACAGCGTGCAGGCCGCCGTTGAAGGCGCCCTGCTGGCGCTTTATGACACCGACAAGTACCGCACCAGCGACAAGGAAGAACGCCTCATCGAAGAAATAATTCTGGCCACGACCGAAGGCGACACCGATGAACTCAGGCGCGGTGTCGAGCACGGGTTCATTCTGGCTGAAGCCACCAACTTCGCGCGCGCCCTGGTCAACGAACCGGCCAATGTGCTGACGCCGACCGAACTCGCCCGCCGCGCTGAAGAGACGGCGCAGACTTTCGGGCTGGAAGTTGATGTGCTTGACGAAGCGCGCATGAAAGAACTCGGCATGGGTTCGCTGCTTGGCGTGTCGCAGGGCAGCGCCGAACCGGCCAGACTGATCGTGCTGAGTTACACGCCGAATGAAGCGTCGCAGGAAACCATTGCGATTGTCGGCAAGGGGCTGACCTTCGACAGCGGCGGCATCTCGATCAAGCCTGCTGACGGGATGGAAAAAATGAAATACGACATGGCCGGTGGCGCAACGACGATTGCCGCCCTGCGCGCCATTGCGCAGCTCAAACCTGCCATCAATGTCATCGGGCTGATTGGCGCGGTCGAAAACATGCCCGGCGGTCGCGCGCAACGACCCGGCGATGTCGTGCGTTCGATGGCTGGCAAAACGATTGAGATCATCAACACCGATGCCGAAGGTCGGCTGGTGCTGGCCGACGTGCTGGCTTATGCGCGCAAGCTGGGTGCCACGAAAATCGTGGATCTGGCCACGCTGACCGGCGCGGTTTCAATTGCGCTCGGTGATGTGTATGTGGCCGCGCTCGGCAACAATCAGGAATGGACTGAGGCGGTGATCGAAGCGGGCAAACGGACGGGCGAAAAGATCTGGCAACTGCCGCTCGACAAGGATTACCGCGAGCAGATCAAGAGCGAGATTGCCGACATCAAGAACACCGGCGGGCGCAAGGCCGGCACGATCACTGCCGCTTATTTCCTGCGGGAATTTGTCGAGGACACGCCCTGGGTACACCTCGATATTGCGGGCACGGCCTGGAATGACAGCACCAAACCTTACCTGTCATCCGGCCCGACCGGCGTGTGCGTGCGCACGCTGGCCAGCCTGGTCCTCGCCGAAGCCGCAAAGTAAAGATAAAGAGTGCGCGGGAAGGAGTGGCTCAGGTTTTTTTGCAGCCTTCTTTCCCGCGTTGTGTTTTCAAGGATGTGATGAGGCCGGACGCCACGCAAATTCGGGCAGATTACCGGCTGATGAACTGCGGTTCGCGCAGCGATTCAATCAGCCCGTGCCGGTGCGCCAGCGCAAAGTAACGACGCAGGCCCGCCAGATTCTCTTCATCCAGATCAAAATTGACGTTGTCGCGCAGGTAACTGAGCGTGACTGACAGCGGCAGGTTCAGATTCTCAGCGTAAGCCTGCGCGATTTCCGTCAGGTGTTCCAGCCCCTCGCGGCTGGCTGCCCCGAAATCAACTCCGGCCAGGCTGCCGTCCGCACAGGCTTCCGCGCGCACGGCCCAGACGGCAAAAACAAAGGGCAGGCCGGTCAGGTCGCGCCATTCTTCAGCCAGGTCATAAATCCGCACGCCCATTTGCACGGCCCGTTCGTGCAGCCTGAAAGTCGGATCACCGATGACCAGCGCGGCATCGCTGGCTTCGAGCATGTTTTCGCAATCGAAGCTGACATCCGGGGTGCGTTCGATGAACTGCGGCTGATTGCGCCAGCGTTCGGCAAACAGGATGCTGACCAGCGCCTGCGAGGTCCGCGACGAAGTGTCGAGCGTCACGGTGCGGGCCTCTTCAGGCGGGACGCGAGCGGCGAGCACCACGCTGCGCACGCGCTGTTTTGAAGCGACGGCGGCATCGGGAATCAGGCGCAGGTTCGGAATGCGCTGATATTCGATAACCGGAATCAAAGCTGCGTCACACTGCCCGGCGGCCAGCATCTGCGCGCAGCGTGCCGGGGCCGTGTCGCCCAGAAACCTGACCCGGTGGCGCTGTGAGCCGAAAGCAAAACCGTAAACCAGCGGCGCTGAATTGAGATAGGTCGAAGCAGCAATTCTCATAACTGTCCACATTATCCTTCACGCCCATGCTGAAGCCAAATTGAAGTTTGACCAGCGGCCAGCTTGTCGCCCCTTCCCTGACATCGTGTGTGCATGGCGACCTGCCACACCCTGACGAACCAGCCTGCGTCGGCACGATCTCCTGGCTTTTTTATCAGAGCATCGCAATGGAACCGTTAAGTCCGTGACGAGAATGCGGAAGTGTCAGGAGGGGCGGCAAACGGATCTATTCAGACCGCCGATCAGGGCGCACACGGAAGTGACGCAGTTTTTCAGACAGGCTCTTTGGCACAGGCGGCGGTGACGGTGGCGCGAGCGGCTCAGCCGGATGAAAGGCCAGCAACTCCAGCGTCAGCAGGCAGAACTCGCAGTCCTGCACATGACGCGCAATCCGGGCCGCCGCGAAATCCGAAGCCTGATTGCGCCGGTATGCCAGCAGCAGTTCGTTGTCCGGGCAGGCCGCAGTTTTCTCAAATCGGTCAGTCTGATTCATCCGGGTTCTCCTCTGTCGTGACATTACTGGCGCAAGCCCCGCATCACGCACATTGCGCCCATCTGAACTCACAACCTGCAAACTACAGCATTAACCACTACCGGGGCAAAGCACAGCATGAAGAATTTCAGTTGGACACAGGCGCTGCTGGATGAAGAGGTCAATCGCATCTGGAATCAGCTTTACCGGCTGGTCTATCTTCATCCGCTGGTGCAATCCTCACGCAACGCCGGATTGCCTGGCGCGGGACAGTACAGCGGTGAAACCTACAACGATCTGACGCAGGAACTCTTTCTGATGCTGTTTCAGAAAGGCCGGTTTCAGCATTACATCGAAACCGGCATGACGAGCAGCGAAATCGAACACGAAATCGCGCAGATCGAACTGACCAACATGCTGGTGGCGCACCTGCGCCGTCAGTATCCCGAATCCTACCGGATGGCGCGGCGCATCAGCACGCTGATTCAGAACAGCCCGCAGTTTCGCCGCTTCGATACGCTGCTGATGCGCGAAAGCCGGACGCAGCGCCGCCGTCGCGGGCTGACCGAACAGGTCTACGGTCTGGCCGCGTGGCCGGACACCAAAGAGATCAAGGAACGCGCGATGATGGAAGACCTGGTGCAGCAGGTGCCGATGCGCAAACGCAATACGCGCGAGGCCGGCTGCACGGCAGATTCGCAGATCATCATCTCGAACGCTGATATGCTGGAGTTGATCGTCGAGGTCTTCGCGGCCATTGATTCGCTGACCGACATCAAAACCATTCGCACGCTGGTGATGTCGCGGCTGCCGGTCATCAACATCGTGATGGTGCCGATTACGAAGCCGGAAGACGACAGCGAAAAGACTACGCCTTACCTGGTCGAAGTTCCCGACGAACGCGAAAACCCGGAAGAGAACTTCCTGAGCCACGAATTTTCGCGCAGCGCCATGCAACTGGCCGAAGACTTTCTGGACAAACTGGCTGCCTCGGTCCGCCGCAAGCCGAAGCAGTCGGAGCGGATGATGAATGTGCTGTGGCACTGTTACCTGGAGCCGGGCCGGATGTCGAATATTCAACTGGCCAAAATTCTGGGCGTGTCAGATTCGCTGATCAGCGATTACTGCAACCGCGTCAACCGCCAGCTTCGCACGCTTAACCTCACGATTGAACAGGCCCGCGTCTTTGAGGCCGCGCTCAAACGCCGCACCGCCAGCCTGCTGCAAAGCGAACAGCAGCAGGTCGCCTGACCAAACATCAGATCGGAGAAAGGCCGGGAAGTCGAAAAGTGAATTCCCGGCCTTCACCGCGCGTCCTCAGCCGGGCCTCAGACACCTGCCGTCATTGTGGTCAATTCCCTGCATTCCTGCCGGACACGGCCAGGTCAGGGGTAAATTCCATGCCGGAAGCTGACCAGCCAGGCAGTGACAATAATCGGCAGCCGGTAAAAAGCCCTGCCAAAGCCCCTCTTTCCTTTCGTGAACGGAAAAAAATTCTGGTAGACGGGCAGCGAAATTATGGTAAACTCCGCTCCGTTCCCGCCTCACGGTGAAGAAATCAAACAAGGCATCATCAACCTTAGTCTATCTAGTGAAAGGACTGGTCATGAAACTCTCTGCACATGCGTTGCGTTCGCTTCAGGAACTTGATGAAACCGGACGCAAGGCAGTCGAACAGATCGTTCAGGCACATATCCGGGCCTGTCGTCTGAATGGCTTCCAGCCCGAAAATCTGGAACGGGTCTACCAGGAAGCGATTGAAATTATCCGCCTTGAAGGCCCGCCGAAAAATGAGTCGCTCGGTCATAACAAATATGAGCCGACGCGCCGTTATGAGCAGTATCGCAGCCCGCGCGCGCTCTAGCTGAAACCAGCGCAGATCAGTAGTCAGACAGCAGCCTTTGCCGGATGGCCGTGGCTGCTGTCTGCATTTGGCGGGCCGGACTCAGGT
>CAYWDW010000074.1:0-12424 GCA_964457105.1 uncultured Heliobacteriaceae bacterium | reverse complement strand
CATCTTCGCCATCACTTCGGCAATCGCGACGAGTTTCGCGGCGCCAAGCGCGTTGCCATGGGCGGCACGCTCACCGCAGGGCAGACGATTTTCAAAGACTTCGTTCGTGTAGTGGTCAATCCTGGCCCGCCAATCATCGGGATTGAGGTTAGCCCGGCAGCCCCGCCGCCAGTCGCTGTGACGAGCCAGTATTTTATTCCGAGCCAGGACGGCACGATTCCGGCGGTCAATCCGCCCTGCATTCCGGTCATTCCTGATCCGGCGACGGTGCCGACCGTGACCACGCCCGATCTGATGCTGAAACTGCCCGGCATTTCCGCCACCAAGGAAGTCGGAACGACGCCAGGCTCACCAAATTCGCTGACGCCTGACGGCGTGGACCCGAACAAGAATTCATTTACCGGGTTTCCGATTACGATGACTTACACGCTGAAGGCGACCAATACCGGGCAAACGAATCTCGGCCCGGTTGTGATTGATGACACGAAGCTGAAGGCCATCATCGCAGCGCCACCGGCAGGCATCACCGTTAACAGCGTGGCGATTCAGGGCGGCGCAGGCTTTGCTGCAGGCACGCTCGCAGGCGGCACCAATCTGCCCGCCACCTTCAGTCTCGTCAATCTGACGACGCAGACAATGGCGCAGGTCAACGTCACGCTGACAATCAGTAACCTCGCCGCTTATCAGGTGATTGCTGACGCGGCAGACAAATCGAAATTCACGAACACGATGGTCGCCACAGGTCTTGTGGCTGTGGGTGAATTCTGCATAACCAATGCCTCCAGCGGCGCGACCGGCGTCTTTGCCGAGGATTCCGAGCAGGTCATGTTTATGCCGCCCTGTTCGATCACGCTGCTTAAGGAAGTCGCCTGCCAGACGCCGGGCACATTCAGCCAGAGTCTGACGGCGCTCAAGGGTGCGACACTGATTTATCGCTTCACCGTCACCAACAGCGGGCAGGACATTCTGAGCAACATCAAAATCAACGACAACAAACTGCCTGGCTCGCCCTTCACAGTTCCGGGCACGCTCAATCCGGGCGCTTCGACCAGTATTACGGTCAATGCGACGGCGCCCAACACTGCCGGGCCTTTCACCAACACGGCAACCGCGACGGGCAGTTGTCAGTTAGCCAGCACTTCAGTCACCAGCAATCAGTCGAGCGCGACGGTCAACGTGCTTGATCCGACAATAAGCTGCGACAAATCGGTGAATGGTGCCAAGAGCGTGGTGGATTATGTCTTTGGCAGTCCGCTGAATTACAAACTCCTGGCGACCAACACTTCCGCAGGGCCGGGAGCCACGAACCTTGATCTGACATTCAATGATCCGACGCTGAATAATCTGCCGGGTGTCTCGTGCAAACGCGATGATACCAACGCGGCAGTCACGCTGCCGTTCACCTTCACCGGGGTCCCGCCCGGAGCTTCACGGTCCATTACCTGCACCGTGTCGTTCGCCAGTGAAGCGGCCTTCAGGGCAGCGGCAGGCGGCGGCGCGACCCTCATCAACATTATGACGGTCAACGGCGCGCTGACCGACCAGACCATCTGTCAGACCGGCGCCCCGCAGGCACAACTGACCTGCTCCAGCCAGGCCAGCGTTTCATTCACGCCGCCACCGCCGCCACCATCTGATTTCTGCATCGTCGTTCCGTGCGATGGCCCGAACTGTCGCGGCGGCGAGCCGGGTCTGCCGCCACCGAGTGATTCGGCGGTCAACGATCAGAAGGCCGGATCGGTGCTGTTCTACAACTACTACACCTCAAGCGCCATCAATTCGAGTTCCGAAAACACGCGCTTCAACATCACCAACACCGCTCAGGGAACAGTGTTTGTGCATCTGTTCTTTGTGGATGGTGAAACCTGTTCGGTGGCCGATTCATTCATCTGCCTCTCGCCCAATCAGACGATGGCGATTCTGGCTTCGGATATTGATCCGGGCGTCAGCGGGTATGCGCTTGCGGTCGCCGTTGATGATAAAGGCTGTCCGATTCAGTGGAATTACCTGATTGGTGATGAATACATCAAACTGCGGGCCGGGTACGCAGCCAACCTCGGCGCTGAGGCTTTCTCAGCAATCACGAGTCCTCCGGTGCCGTGCAGTTCGACCAGCACGGTGGTGCCGCTCAATTTTGACGGCATCAGCTACAGCGCCGCGCCGCGCGTGCTGGCGGCAGATAACATCAGCAGCCCGGATGAAGTCTCAACCCGCCTGATTATCAACCGGGTGGGCGGCGACCTCAGTTCAGCGGGCGGGACCATCGGGCCGCTGTTCGGGCTGCTTTACGACGATCTGGAAAAAGCCTACAGCTTCAATTTCAGATCAGCGAGCTGCCAGACCGTGCAGACGCTTTCTGACAGCTTCCCGCGCACGACGCCGCGCATCAGAACGGTCATTCCGTTCGGGCGTTCAGGCTGGATGAAGCTGTGGTCAACTGACGGCGTGGGATTGCTCGGCGCCATGCTGACGACCAATTCCGCTGCCGGCGGCGCAAACAGCGTCTCGCAGGGACATAACCTGCACAAGCTGACACTCGGTGGAACGGCGACCTATCAGATGCCGGTCTTCCCGCCGAGCAATTAAACCCGGCTTTCAGCCACAACAACAGCGCGGGCGCGGCAACTTTGAAATCATCAAAGCCGCCGCGCCCGCGCTGTTTGTGGTCAGATTATTCAGGTTTGAGGTCGGCCCGCTTTTTCGTTTCCTCAATCATCTGTTGCCAGTAAGCCGCCAGGAACGGCGGGTTCCTGAGACTGTCGCGGACATACGAACGGTCGGCGCGCGCCAGATCCAGCACGGCAGTAATCATCTCTTCCTGATAAGACCCGGCTTCAGCAAGCGGAATGCCGTTCGGTTCGCGGATGAATGACTGCCCGCTCGAAGTCTGCAAGCCATCCGGCGATTGCCCGATGGTGTTGGCGACACAGTGAAAGATTTTCGAGTTTGGCCCGACCGGCTGCTGTGCGCGGCCCGAAGTGCGCTTCCAGCAGACGGCTTCAATTTCATCAGAGCTGCACGACGGATGAAAGAGAATCTGCGCGCCGACCATCGCCGGAAGGCGATAGAGTTCAGGATGGCGCCCGTCACGACAGATCACCAGCGTGCAGGTGATGCCGTCAATTTCAAACAGTGACAGCTTGTTGCCGCCGCGACAGTATTTCGTTTCATCGCGCCCGGCCATATTGACCTTGGCGTATTCGTGAATGATGCGCCCCGCCGGATCAATGACGTGCATCAGGTTGAGAAAGCGGTCGTGCGTTGGCTGAATCGTCCCAGCCATCACGTAAATCTGATGTTCAGCCGCCGCCTGGCAGGTCTGCTCCAGCGCCCGCTGCACGGCTTCCGGGGCAAGGGTGGTGAGATAAGGAAAGTAATAACTCGTCAGATTCGCTTCAGGAAAAAGCACCACGCGGCTGCCTTCAGCAGCAGCGGCTCTGATGTAATGAAGCGTGCGATCAAGATTGAATTCAAGTGATCTTGCCCAGTGCATCTGCACACACGAAACCTGCAGGGTTGAAGACATGCTGACTCTCATCTGAAATTCACCGTTCACCATTCACCATTCACCATTATTTGTAGCAGTACATCCTGGGTCGAACGCGCTATTACGAATAATGGTCAATGGTGAGTGGTGAATGGCGGCGTTTATGTACGGCTGCGGGGATCGGCTGATTTGCCGATTGCGCGCAGCAGTTTTTGCAATTCAGCGCAATCATGGCTGATCGAATGGAAGTGCTTTTCGTCAAGGTAATCAGCCTCGCGCAACAGGCGCAGCCAGAAGCCGGTGCGCACAGCATACTGCAACGCAATGTTAATCTCCTGCGCGAAGCCGGGCTTTGAGGCCGCTTCCTGCGCGCAGGCGACGTGTTCGCCAATGCTCGTGCCGCAGCGCAGCGTTTCCCGGCTCATCGTGAATTCCTTTCTTTCGTCGCAGAGATATATGTGCAGCTTCACGACGCGCAGGGCGAAGTTGAATGACTTGTCGAGGACGATGTTTTCGCTCACGCGATTCCTCACGGGCGGATGTTATACGACTTGATCTTGCTGTTGAGCGTGGTGTTGTTCATGCCAAGCAGACGGGCGGCGCGGCTCTGATGGCCGCCCGTCATTTCCAGCGCGCGTTTGATCAGTTCGACCTCAAAGCGTGAGACTTCGTCGTAAAACGAAATACCGCGTGACAGATCAATGTCACCAGCCACAGCGCTCACTCCGCTGTCAGCAACCGCGCTGGCCGCTACGGGCGGGCGCAGAATTTCTTCACGCAGACAGTCCGGCGTCAGCGTATCGCCGCGCGCCACGATGACGGCGCGTTCGATGGCAGTTTCCAGCTCGCGCACATTGCCGGGCCAGGCGTGAGTTTCGAGCGCCCTGAGTACTTCGGGTGGCAACTGCTCTGACACGTGGCGTCCGTTTTCAGCGTTGTATTTGCCGATGAAATGCTGAGCGAGCGGCAGAATATCCTCTTTGCGTTCGCGCAGCGGCGGCAGGTGAATGTTGATGACGTTGAGACGATAGAACAGGTCTTCACGAAAGTCGCCGGTTTCGACGGCCTTGCGCAGATCAATGTTGGTGGCCGCGATGATGCGCACATCCACGCGGCGCGGCTGCGTGTCGCCCAAAGGCGTGAATTCACGCTCCTGAATCACGCGCAGCAGCCGGGCCTGGGTTTCCGGCGGGATGTTGCTGATTTCGTCCAGAAAGACCGTGCCGTTGTCAGCGACTTCAAAGAGTCCTTTTTTCGCCGCGACCGCGCCGGTAAAGGCTCCGCGCGTGTGGCCGAACAGTTCTGACTCGAGCAGTTCAGACGGAATGTTGCTGCAATTGACCGCGACAAACTGCCCCGCTTCGGCGCGGGGGCTGGAAAAATGAATCGAACGCGCAATGACTTCCTTGCCGGTGCCCGATTCGCCCGTGACGAGAACGGTTGAGCGGGCGGGGGCGACCTGTTCGATCAGATCAAAGACTTCACGCATGGGCGCGGAACTGCCGATGATCTGACTGCGATCAACCGAACTTTTCAGCGTCCGCCGCAGCACGCGGCGTTCTTCATCGCCACGACGTCGCGCAATGCCGGCAGCGACGACCTTGAGAATCGCATCGTTCTCAAACGGCTTGCGGATGCAGTTGAACGCGCCAAGCTGCCACGCGGCAATGGCTGTATCAAACGTCGCATAAGCCGTAATCATAATCACGACGGCTTCGCGGTCGAGTTTGAGAATCTCTTCCAGCGCGCGCAACCCGCCCATGCCAGGCATCGAAACATCGAGCAGCAGCACGTCGTAAGCGCGCTCGGTCATTTTCTGCAGGCCTTCCTCACCGGTCTTTGCCAGCTCCACGCGATGGCCTTCCTGCGAGAGCAGGCTTTCCAGCACATCGCGCATGATCTCCTCGTCATCTATCACCAGAATGCTGCCTTTTTTCGCCATAGTTTTGGATTGAGTGATTCAGGGGTGACAGCCGACGGCGAAGCAGAGCCACCATCCCACAGATGAGTCTGTCAGTTCCGGCTTCGCTGCCTTCAAATGCCGATTATCAATCATCATTGAACGCATCACAAGAGAGGCCTCCGGCACGCCCGACGGGCAGCAGGTTTTGACGAAAAACGGGCAGGTACAGTATCTTTACGCCTGCTTCAGCACCGAATTAACCGCACCTGTTCGGTCATCATCTCAATTAGCAAAGGCCTCGATTTCATGAAAAAGATCAAAGTTGATTTACCCCGACGTGTGGAAAGCGCGCTGGCGACTCAGGCGCTGGCGGCTGAGTCCTGGGCCATTCAATTGCGCCTGTTGTTTGCGGTCACGAGCCTGGCGCTCGCAGTGTGGTACTGGCGATTCGAGCAGCCGACAAAGCTGATTTATATCGGTCTGGCCGCCGCCTGGGTTGCAGTCACGCTGATTGTGGCGGCGCGGCGCAAGGGCCGTCATCCTGAATCGCTGATCGGCAGCTCAGCCCTGATTGACGTGACGATCATCAATCTGGGATTGATTGCGTTCGGCGCGCTCGGACTTTTTCATCAGGGCGGCGCGGGACTTTATTTCTTTTACTTCCCGGTGCTGACTCTGACTGCGGCGCGTCATCGCCTGCTGCTGCCGCTCAAGGCCGGAATTTATGCGGGTGTGGTCTACACGGCGGTGGCGCTTTTCGCGGGCAGCAATCCCTGGCTGCGACTGCTGATGCTGCTCGCGGTGACGCTGATTGCGGCTGGCGTTGCGGCGCGCGCCACAGGGCTGTTGCAGCATTTCACGACTAAGGTGGCACAGGAAGCTTACGACGCCGGGCGCCGTGACCGCGAAGTTGAAATGGCCGTGCTGCTGCACGAAGCGTTTATGTCACCGGCCATTACCGACCTTGAAGCGATCTGGTGCAGCGCCAAGCATCTGGCCGGAACTGAAACGAGCGGTGATTATTACCACGTCTTTGATTTCGGCGCTGCCCCCCTGCTGATCGTGGGCGACCTGCCGGGACGCGGGCTTGAGGCCGCTACCGATGTGACGCACCTGCACCGCAAAATCACGCAGATCGTGCAGCGCGAAACAGATCTGGCGGCGATTCTGGCCGAACTCAATGCTTATGTTTATGACCGGTATCAGGGTCAGCGACAGTTCAGTTGCTTCATCGGTCGCTGGTCGGACAACGAGCTGCATTACATCAATGCCGGTCTGCCGCCGACCATTCAGGTTGGCAAAAGCGATCAGCACCTGCTGCCGGTCAGCCATAACGCAGTCGGCGCGCAGCCTGAAGCGTCATTCACTGCACAGGTCGTGCCCTTCCCGGCCCGCGATCTGCTGCTGGTTTACACCGACGGGCTGTATCAGGGCATTGCCGGTGATCCGGCCAAAGGTGTGGCTGAGGTTGAAAAGCTGACCGAGCAGTTCAGGTCGGGTGAAGTCACAACGCTGTGTCACCGCGTGTTTGACTGCGCGCAGCCGGGCCTTGAGCCGCCGCCGGATGACCGCACGCTGGTCGTCGTGCGACGGCAGCCTTCGGCAGTTGCCGCCCCGGCAGAAAGCAAAGCATAATTCAGCCGTCCGCAATCTGAAGGAGGCATCTTATGGCGCTGCCGGAATCTGCCCTGCTGGTCACGATTGAAGATTATCTGAGCCGCGAACGCACGAGCAAAGAGCGTCACGAATACATTGACGGCTTTGTTTACGCCATGGCTGGCGAGAGTGAGGCGCACGGAATCATCAGTACGAATCTGACGATTGCCATTGGTTCAGAATTACGCGGCGGCAACTGTCGCGTTTTCTCAAAGGACATGAAAGTACGCAGCGGCCCACTGGCTTCGCGGCATTCGATCAAAGGGTTCTTTTCTTATCCTGATCTGGTCGTGGTTTGCGGCGACAGGCAGTATCACGACGAACACCGCGATGTGCTGCTCAATCCGCAAGTCATCATCGAAGTGCTGTCTGACGCCACCCGAAACTTTGACCGCAGCGAAAAGTTTCTGCGTTACCGAACGTGGCTGCCAACGCTGAGCGATTACCTGCTCGTCGAGCAGAACAGAGTGCTGGTTGAGCATCATCAGCGGCAGGGCGAAAATGTCTGGCAGATGACCATCCTTGAGCGCCCCGATCAGACGGTGGTCATCGCTTCAATCAACTGCACGCTGGCGCTGGCTGAAATTTATGAAGGCGTGATTTTCCCGCCGCCCGCTGAAGAATCTGACAGCGACGAACAGCCCGCCGCTGAAATCTGAATGCTGGTCCTTGGAATTGAAAGTTCGTGCGATGAAACCGCTGCCGCCGTGATTGCAGACGGCACGCGGATTCATTCAAATGTCATTGCGTCGCAGATTGAAACGCACCGCCGCTTTGGTGGCGTGGTGCCGGAACTGGCGTCGCGTGAACACCTCGAAAAGATTGCAGGCGTCGTTGACGAAGCGCTGCAACGCGCCGGGGTGAATCCGGCGGACATTGACGGCGTGGCCGTCACGCAGGGGCCGGGACTGGTCGGCTCGCTGCTGGTTGGCATCAATTACGCGAAAGGCTTTGCCTTCGCCGCGCGCAAACCTCTGGTCGGCGTCAATCACATCGAAGGCCACGTTTACTCAGTCGCATTTGAATTCCCGCCGCCTGAATACCCCGCGCTGGCGCTGATCGTTTCGGGCGGGCATACGAACCTGTTTCTGATTCCCGAACCTGAAAAGTACAAGCTGATCGGGCGCACCCGCGACGATGCGGCGGGCGAAGCCTTTGACAAAATCTCGAAGCTGCTCGGTCTGGGTTATCCGGGCGGGCCGGTGATTGACCGGCTGGCGGCGCGTGGCAACAAGCGGGCGATCATCTTTCCGCTGGCTGAAATCAGGGACGAAGCACACCGGCTGGATTTTTCGTTCAGTGGCCTCAAGACCGCCGTGCTGCGTTACGTCCGCGAAAACAGCATCAGTGAAGTGACTGATCCTGCCGAGCCATCGTCGCAGGTGCTTGATCTGTGCGCGAGCTTTCAGAATGCCATCGTGCGCGCCCTGGTGCGCAGCGTGCGCAAGGCCGCCAAAGCTTATTCACCCAGGACGCTGATCCTGGCCGGCGGCGTCGCCTGCAACAGCGAACTGCGCGCAGCGGTCAGGAGTCTGGCCGATGAACTCAGCATCCCCGCCTTTATTCCCTCGCCGGTTTTCACGACTGACAATGCGGCGATGATTGCCGCCGCCGGTTATCCAAAGCTGCGGCGCGGCGAACAAGCCGCCGCCGATCTGAGCGCCGATGTCTCGCTGCGTCTGCAAAACGTGGACGTCGAAAGCGCGGCGTGGCAGAAAAAGCAGCGATACAGATTGTGAACTGACGGTCATCTTTCAGTCCCCTGCTTGCTTATTACTTTCGCTGAAGGCTATGATACGGCCACTTTCTGACAAGCGAATGAACAGGCACATGAAACGCACACACCCCATTTACCGCTCCGCCTTTTTCCCGCTGTCGCAGGACGCAGCGCCTGCGTGTCGCTGTTGTCGCTAATCCTGCTGCGCCGCTCTCTTCTGTTCAATTTCACTTCGGTTTTTCAAGTCACCATCAACAAGGAGGATTTTATGAGCGAAACTGCAACCCCCGCAATTTCACTGCCCCGGCTGAATGAGCCGGCGCCGGATTTCACGGCGAATTCAACGCACGGGCCGATCAAGCTGGCCGATTATCGCGGCAAATGGGTCGTGCTGTTTTCACATCCGGCTGATTTCACGCCGGTCTGCACGACTGAACTTTCCGAGTTTGCCCGGCGGCAGGCCGATTTTGACAAGCTCAATGTGCAACTGATCGGGCTTTCGATTGACAGCGTCTATGCGCACATTGCCTGGGTCCGCAACATCAAACAGAATTTCGAGGTCGAGATCAGGTACCCGATGATTGCCGACCTGGATATGAAGGTCGCGTCGGCTTATGGAATGATTCATCCGGGCGCGAGCAGCACGGCGACGGTGCGCTGTGTGTTTGTGATTGACGATGAAGGCATCGTGCGGGCGATGGTCTATTACCCGCTGACCAACGGGCGCAGCGTCAATGAGATTCTGCGGCTGGTGCAGTCGCTGCAAACCAGCAAATCAAAAGGCGTGGCCACGCCCGAAGGCTGGAAGCCCGGCGATGATGTGATCGTCCCGCCACCGCTGACCCTCACCGATGCCGAAAAACGTGTCGCTGACTCTTCGCTGAAAGTTACCGACTGGTATTTCAGCAAGAAAGCCGGAGCGTAAAGACAGTGGTCGGTGGCTGGTGGTCAGTGAAGAGCCGGAAGATTTCAGCAACACTTTCTCTTTCTGCGGTCCACTCTTCACTGACCACCAGCCACCGACCACTAATCACTCTTCCCTGCCGGAGGGCCGGACAAAGTCATGTCACCGGCAGCGGCATCTCATTCAGCCGCGACTTCTTTCATCGAAGCCACAATCGTTTCAGTGTATTCAGTCGTGCTGGCCGTGCCGCCCAGATCGCGTGTGCGCACGTTCCTGACCGCCAGCGTGTGTTGCAGCGCGTGATGAATCAGATCAGCCGCCCGGCGTTCACCGATGTAACGCAGCATCAGAATGGCCGATTGCAGCAGCGCCGTCGGGTTGGCCATGTTCTTGCCCGCAATGTCGGGCGCGCTGCCGTGTACGGCTTCAAAGACTGCGCCGAGTTCGCCAATGTTGGCGCCGGGCACAATGCCGAGTCCGCCAACCAGGCCCGCCGCCAGATCGGAAACAATGTCGCCGTACAGATTTTCAAGCAGCAGAATATCGAACTGCTGCGGCTTCATGACCAGTTGCATGCAGGCGTTGTCCACGATCTTGTCATCAGCCGCGATGTCAGGGTAATCAGCCGCGACCTTGCGGAAGCAGTCCAGAAACAGGCCGTCCGACAGCTTCATGATGTTGGCCTTGTGAACCGCGGTGACCCGTTTGCGCCCTTCGCTGCGCGCATAATCAAAGGCGAATTTCGCAATGCGGGTCGAAGCGCGTTCGGTGATGATCTTCAGGCTTTCGACCACGCCGGGCACGACGACGTGTTCCAGCCCGGAATAGAGATCCTCAGTGTTCTCGCGCACGACGACCAGATCGAGTGCGCCGAACGGAGTCACGACGCCGGGCAGCGTTCTGACCGGACGCAGGTTGGCATACAGATCAAGCGTCTTGCGCAGCCGCACGTTGACGCTGGCAAAGCCCGTGCCGATTGGCGTCGTCAGCGGCCCCTTGAGCGCAATGCGATTGCGTTTGATTGATTCAAGCACCTGTTCGGGCAGCGGGTCGCCGAACCGCGACAACGCTTCAGCGCCTGCGACAAAGCTTTCCCATTCGATGTCAACGCCGGTGGCTTCGATGATGCGCACGACGGCGCCGGTAACTTCCGGGCCGATGCCGTCGCCGGGAATGAGTGTGATTTTATGAGTCATAAACTTTTGCGCCACTCAGGGAAGTGGCAGATTCTGTTGTCAGGTTGAATTACGGGGCCGCCGTTTGCGCCGTGAAGTTTGCGGTATCGGCGGGGCAGCGTCAAGCCGTTCAACTTTGCGCGCCCGCAGGTGCTATACTTTCGCCGCACTCAATTTTCGGAGGTCAGTGACGCATGCACGAAGTCATGATTCAGATGAGTTTTTCCGCGGCGCACCTGCTGCGCGGGCATCAGGGCAAATGTGCGAACCTGCACGGTCACAATTACCGTGTCGAGGTTTATGTGCGCGGGCAAAGGCTCAATGCAATCGGGATGCTGATTGATTTCGCTGAGCTGAAGGCAGCGACCGGAAAGGTCGTGGATTATCTGGATCACAAAAACATCAACGAACTGCTGCCGTTCGACAAAGAGATCAATCCGACCGCCGAAGAGATGGCCGCGTACTTCCTGCACGAAGTCGGAAGTCAGGTCAATGACAGCCGCGTGCAGGTTTACAAGGTGCGTCTGTGGGAAACAGACAACTGCTGTGCGACTTATCAGGTTGATTGAAACAGGGAGTCAGTTATGAACGATTTTTTTCAGGCCGCCGATAATTTCATCAACCACGTGGTTGATTCATGCTGGGCCAGTCTGCCGGAAGAGACGGCCAACGATCTGGCGCAGTGTAAAAAGGACGTGCTGACGCGCATCAGAAGCGCGGTTGATTCGCTGGTGGATCAGGAAATCAACGCGACTGATCGTCATCTTGAAAATGCCCGCCGCATGCGCGAGCAGCGGCATTCAGGCACGGCTTCAGACAATCCCCCGCCGCACCCGGCATAACAACTGATTGATTCCGATGACAACCCTGACCGAAGAATGTGATGTGGCCGTCATTGGCGGCGGCGCGATTGGCTGTGCGATTGCCTGGCGGCTTGGCCAGGCCGGCTTGCGCGTCACCGTCATCGAACGCGGCCAGCCGGGTCAGGAAGCTTCGCACGCCGCCGGCGGCATGCTGGTGCCGCAGGCCGAAGCCGACCGCGCCGATGATTTCTTTCACCTCGGCGTGGCAAGCCGCGCGCTGTATGCCGACTTTGCGCGTGAGTTGCGCGACACGACCGGCATTGACATCGAATACCGCACCGAAGGCACGCTTTACCTGGCGCTGACTGACGAAGATGAAGAAGAGCTTGAGCAACGCTGGCAGTGGCAGCACGCGGCAGGACTCAATGTGATGCGGCTGAGCGCCGATGGCACGCGCAAGCTTGAACCGCAGGTGAATGAAAAGCTGCGCTGGGCTTTGAAGTTTCCTGACGATCATCAGGTTGATAATTGCCGGATGGTGACCGCGCTCGTGGCCGCCGCGCACATGGCCGGAGTGAAATTTCTGACCAGCACTGTGGCCACCAAACTCATCACTGAAACTGTCGCCGGTCAGCGGCGCGTGATGGCAGTCGCCACGAGCAGCGGCGAAGTGCAGACGCGCACGGTGGTCCTCGCTGCCGGAAGCTGGTCAGGTTTGCTCAGTGATGAAAGCGGCAAGTCTGTCACCGGCTTTCGCGTCAAGCCGGTGCGCGGGCAGA